>CALCHE010000145.1 GCA_937901145.1 uncultured Clostridia bacterium | reverse complement strand
TTGTTTACTTTGCCGACCGGGGCAAAGTAAAGGCCCGAGCGGCCTGAGCGTGATAGCCTAAAAGCTTAATAACTGTGAATTATGCATCGTAAACATAGTGGCTTCTCATCCTCACCTCGCTTCATAGTCCACAGAACGCGCTTCGATGACGATGCAGTTCGGCACGAAAATATAGGTGTTTAACGCTTGTAAATTTATAAATCAAAAAAGCACAGACTACTCTAAACTGAGTATTTCTGTGCTTAATTTTTTCTCTTTTACACGGTTCACCGTGTCACCGTTCTGTCTTTTATTTAAAAGAAGGCTTTCCGTTGCTGAATTCTAACTTCTGCACATAGGTAAGTCTCGGTGTGTTATCGAATTCCATCTCGCGGTTAGCGTGGAATACGGTGTAAATGTCACCGTTTTCTCTGTAAAGGAAGCTGCAGTGACCTGCATTATAAATCTCCTTCAGCGGCTTATGATAGGATACTCTGACAGGGCTCTTTTTCCAGCTTGTCTTGTCCATCACATCCCCGCCCTTAAAGGTCAGCATACCCATACAGTAGTGGTCAGAGGAAAATCCGCTGGCGGAATAAACTATGAAAAGATCCTCACCGTGATAAAGGACTGCAGGGCCTTCATTTACGGGCCATCCGCGTTTCTCCCAGCTGTATTTCGGATAAGATATCTCCACAGCCTCACCCTTAAGAGTGTAGGGATTTTCCATTTCACAGATGTAAAGAGCCTGATTTCCGATGTCTCTGTAGGCGGAGCATACATAGTAGAGCTTGCCGTCCTTCTGAAGGTAGGTACCGTCGATGTTGTTGAGACCGTTGGGAGCAAGATACCCCTTGAAGGTGTAATCGCTCATAATGTCCTCGGTTTCACTTTCGAGAACGAAGGTATAGCGGTAATAGTCATTGTCCTCCTTATCGGGATCGCCTAAGGGCATTTTTCCCTTGGGGACCTTTTCCTTATCGAAAAGAGCCGTAGCCACTATGTACCATCTGTCACCGATTCTGTGAATTTCGGGAGCCCAGATGTCACCGACGGTGTCGTTCCAGCCGCTCCAGAAAACTACCTTTTTTTGGAGATATTCGGAAGCGTCACGGAAATTTTTGATTTTAATGATGTCCACGCCTCCGCCTGTGGTATAGGTGTAGTAGGTTTCGCCCTCATATTCCACGATGAAGGGGTCACCACCGTTTTGGGAGTCGATGGGTAAATCCTCATCGGTAGTAAGTGTGATACCGAAGAAAGTGATAATCGTGGCTAAAACCGCAGCCAGTGATTTGATAAAAGCTGACATAATATTTTCTCCTTTTTTTCTGTAAATGTTATTTCACAAAAAGAATTACACGTTCAATATATCATTTAAACAGATCTTTGTCAATAAAAAAGAGACACCAGCACGGTGCCTCCTTCAATTTTATGCTTCTTTGAGCATTTCCTCGAGTATCTCTGCCGCATCCTCCACGACTTTCAGACATGGTCTTTTTCTGTAGTACTCTGCTGTCCTGTCGTCGGGCTTGGCAGTGTTTTCCATTTTCACGCTCATTTTCAGCAAATCACGGCACACTACAGATGAATGCATCTCCGTAAATCGCTCGGAAAACTCTCTCACGAGCTCATAATTTTTCTTTTTACTGTCTTCGTCACTTCCTTCAGTAGGTGCACAAATGCTGCCTAAAACCATAGCCGAAGCAGATACCGCACCGCATACCTCTCTCATTCTGCCTACTCCTCCGCCGAGACCGGCAGCTATCTTTTTCGCTGTTTCCTCATCGATGCCGAAGCGGTCAGCGAAAGCGCAGAAAACAGACTGAGAGCAGTTGAAGCCCTGAAGAAAGTAATCTCTCGCTTTTTCTTTTCCTGTCATAAGTATTCTCCTTTATTAAAGCTGTCTTTCCAAAAGAACATTTCCTTCATTATCCACGGTCTTTACGGAAATTTTACCGTCCTTAAGCTTCAGCACCGAAACTGCCCACTGTCCGTCGCCGAGATTACCGCCGTCGATAAGCACCGGTAATTCACCCTCAATGTAGCGCAGATCGTGCCAGTGACCTCCTACGACGAGCTCCATACCGAGCTTTCTGAGTGGCTCTGTCCAGTCCTTGCCGAAATGGTCGTTGAGTACGGGTTCGTGACTGAAAACTATCTTATATCTTCCGTCGAAATCCTTTTTATCGAGAGAAGAGAGCCATTTGTACTCTTCCTCGCGCAGGGTGGCGAAATCCACAAGTCCGCTGTATTCCCTGTGAGAGTCTTCCTTGTCTTCACCGCTGTCAAGCACCACTGCAGACAAAGCACCGAAATCAAAGGTATAATAAAAATTACCCTTTTCGTCACCGATATACTGACCGAGAACACCTGCAAACTCACCTCGGGTTTCGTGATTACCTCGGGTAAATACTACAGGGATTTCTCCTTCGCTGATATCAGAAATATATTTGAGCAGATATTTGGTGAAGCGTTCCTTCAGCTTCATAGTAGAGGTGATGTCACCTATCATACAGATAAGGTCAGGCTTTTCCTCTACAAACGAAAGGGCAGAATGCATTTTCTTTTCCATTTCATGCACATCGGAAATGCAGAGAATGTTTATGTCGTCTTCCTTTTCTTCACCGCCAAAGGCGACAGGCTCGCTTACAGCCTTCTTTCCCTTAAGTGCGTGATATGCCATCTTAAAGGGAACTGCCCGGGATTCTACGGTGTAGGTGTTTCCGCGAAGCTCCTCTTTAGGCACTCTGACGCTGTGCACCGTATCATCGCTTCTGATTATGCCGTTGGTACTGTCCCATACAACCTTTTCTTCACCGTTATAGGTATATCTGACACATCCGCTACCCTTAAGAGAGGTTTTCCACACGATGTTATAGCAGTCACCGCCTGTTTCGAAAACAGCAGGGCCTACGCTGATTTTCATAATATTTATGGGAATAATCCAATTAACTGCACACAGAAGAAAAGCCATTAAAGAGACAATTATATTTTTAAAATGATAGGCTATCGCTCTCATTTTTTCAGCTCCTCTACAGCCTTTTTCAGACTGTTCATCGCTTTTTCCACCGTTTCTCTCGGACAGGCTAAAACTATTCTCTGGAACTGCTCGGCTATCTTGCCGAAGATATCACCTGCATCAAGCCACAGTCCTGCCTTATTGATAATAAGGTCGTTAAGCTCCTCTGCCGTAAGGCCGAGACCTGAGCAGTCGAGCCATGCGAAGTAGGTTCCCTCAGGCTCTACGAGTTTTATTCCGGGAAGGTTTTCATTTACGAATTCTCTCACGAAGGCAAGATTTGCCTGTATGTACGCCCAGCACTCTCTGTACCAGTCGTCTCCGCCTTCATAGGCTGCTTTACAGGCAACCACACCGAGATTATTGGGTACGGTGTAACCGCTGGCAGCTATTTCCTCGTTATATCTCTGACGGAGCTGCTCACTCTTTATCCAGATGTTTGAGCACTGAAGGCCTGCGATATTGAAGGTCTTACTCGGTGCGGTACAGATAACTGTTTTGTCCGCCATTTCAGGCACTGCATCGTAGAAAATGTGATGAGGGTGTCCCTCATAGGTGAAATCGCAGTGTATTTCGTCAGCTACTATGATAACATTGTGCTTTTTACATATAGCACCGAGCTTCTGTAATTCCTCCTCAGTCCACACTCTGCAGATGGGATTATGAGGACTGCAGAGAATGAAAAGCTTAACGTCATTGTCGATAATCTTCTTTTCGAAATCCTCGAAATCGATAGTATACTTTCCGTCAAGATAAACGAGGGGGCTTTCGATAATCTGTCTCCGGTTATTTCTGATTACATTATAGAACGGATAGTAAACGGGAGGCTGAATGATAACACTCTCCCCTTTTTCGGTAAAGGCTCTTACTGCCATAGCCAGTGCATAAACCACACCGGGAGTCTGTACGAGCCATTCTCTTTCGGGAGTCCAGCCGAAATGACGGGTGAACCAGCCTGCCACAGCATCGAAGTAGTCCTCCTTGAGATTGCTGTAGCCGAAAATCCCGTGATCCACGGATTTCTGAAGAGCTTCGAGGACACACTCGGGAGCTTTGAAGTCCATATCTGCCACCCACATGGGAAGCACATCTGCAGGCAGACCGTTTTCCACGGCGAAATCGTGCTTTAAGCTGTTTGTATTTCTGCGGTCGATTACTTTATTGAAATCTCTCATAATCTTTTCTCCTCTGTTTTATTCTGTCTTTAGTTTAACACCAACAAGCATACTAAGTCAACGGATTTTTTATTCATATATTATTAATCTTTATAATTATTCAACGTATCATATATGTGTTAGAATAAAATCAGTAATTCAAAGGAGGTAATATTATGCTTGCTGTTATGGCTTTTTTATCGGACATAGTTTATTTCGCAAAGATTTTTTTTGAAAACATCTTAATAGGAGTGTTTTCTTTCGGACGGTAATTTTTTAAGAAATCTGATTTATACATAAAATGAAAAAGCAACTGCAGCAGAAAGCAGTTGCTTTTTCTTCGTTACATTCATATATGATTTTCGTATCTTTCCGCTGTGATAATTCCGTCCTCTACATGAAGCTTACAGATTCTCGCATTACGGGCATCGAAGGCACTTGTGCCCTTTTCGTAGCCGTAATCTCTGGCGTGGTAAACTGCATACCACTGACCGTCCTCTTTAATCATAGAGTGATGGCCTGTACCTTCCTCGAATTCGTTGGCCTTCATTACAGGATGATAGGTATCCTTGTCGGGATATTTTTCGAATTTTATCTTGGTAAGATCTGTTTCGTCGGTTTTAGCACGGGCATAGCCTATGTAATACGTGGGCTGCTCGAAGCAGTTGCCCGAATACATCAGATAGTGCCAGTCGCCTTCCTTAAAGTAAAAGGCTCCCTCGATGGTGTGCCAGTGCTGCCCCTTTTTGTATCTGTCTCTCTGATAAATATCCTCATCCAGTGTAGGCTCTAACACGAGTACAGGCTTACCCTCGGGTGTTACAGGGTCTATCATCCTGTCCACATAAATGCAGGTACCGATTCTCTCACCCTCGAATTTGTTTGCCGAATAAAAGAGGAAAAGACCTGCTTCATTCTTCACGATGTGAGAGTCAATGGAAAAGGGGTGTAATATCTGTTTCGTCTCACCGAAGGGGCCGAAGGGGCTGTCTGAAACAGAAACGTGCATAGCTCCTCTGTGGCCGCCCTTATCGGGTGTGTCGTTATAAATCTCGATAGAGTTATACATATAAAACTTTCCGTCGAGCTCGATAACACTCGGTGCCCAGAATGAATCGTGTCCCTTCATAGTCATAACCGGACCGTAATATTCCCAGCCCTCAAAAAGGCTGTCGGAATGGTAAAGATAGACGGCATCGTGACCTGTAACATAGATATAATATCTGCCGCCGCTTTTCATAATATAGGGGTCAGCCTGACCCTGATAGTGACCTTTATCAGCTTTAAGTAAATGCATGGTATTTTCTCCTTTTTATCATTGAGATGATTATATAACAGACGGGACAAGATTTCAAGATGGGATCTGAAATAAATTATTCACACCCGTCTGTTTCTGTTAAGTGAAACTTTCCTTTAAATCCGAAGTCTTATCGGTTGTCTTTGCCCCTGCCACGGGGCAACCTCTCTGACTTTATCCGCTTTGAGGTACTGAAAGAGTAAATATGCGAAACCGTGATTTTGAACGGAGCTAAATAAAACAAAAATTATACTGTAAAACGGCAGTTCCTTATCTCCGCCGAGTTTACGAAGGCGGCCACCGAGGGGAAGGCTTTTCCCGAGGTAAAAAGGGCGCTTTGTTTACTTTGCCGCCCCGGGCAAAGTAAAGGCCCCGAGCGGCCTGAGCGGAAAGAACCTGAATGTTTTTGAACTTAAAAAACTAAGCATCTCTATGCTATTGATTTTTTCGTTTCAAGGAAGCATACAGTCGTGATAGCTTCGCAGAGGTACTTTTGCCCTTGCCAAAAGTACCCAAAAGCGCTTTTTGGATGCTATAAATATACGACTCGTCGGATGCTAATTTTGTTTTTTTCGGAAGAAGGTTTAATGAACTGATTTCAATATCCTCCTTAGTCTGCCGTTGTACTTTTCTGTATGAACTGCACTACCGAAAAAAGCCAGATTATCACCGCAGGTATGTTACCTTCTCTCCATCTTCCGTTGGGTTTTTCCGTGGTTCATTTTTATGTCCACACCGTGATGCGTCCTTTATCTTTACGGGTATTCCTACTGTAAAGCAAAGAGAAAACGGGGGAAAAACGTGATAAAGTAATCAGCTCCGAGCCTTCGGTTTTATGGGGTACTACTAAGAAAAAAGAGAGATTAAACCTGCTTATAAATCCGAAGTCTTATCGGTTGTCTTTTCCCCTGCCACGGGGCAACCCCTCTGACTTTAGCCGTTTTGAGGTACTGAAAGAGTAAATATGCGAAACCGTGATTTTGAACGGAGCTAAATAAAACAAAAATTATACTGTAAAACGGCAGTTCCTTATCTCCGCCGAGTTTACGAAGGCGGCCACCGAGGGGAAGGCTTTTCCCGAGGTAAAAAGGGCGCTTTGTTTACTTTGCCGCCCCGGGCAAAGTAAAGGCCCCGAGCGGCCTGAGCGGAAAGAATATGAACACTTCCTTGAAACGAAAAAGGTGTCCGCCGCAGAGGCAGACACCCTACACATTATTATTTTTCAAAGTCGCAAAAAACTGATATTACAGTTTTTATACTGTCACATCTGCCACACCTACAGGTACGACCCTACATAAATCCTCAAAAGACATTTCTACCTGATAGCCTATTTTCCCTGCGCTGAAAATCACCGTCGGAAAATCCTTAACGGTAAAATGTGCAGTGGTAGTGAACTGCTTTTTCATTCCTATTGGTGAGCATCCGCCGTGAATATATCCCGTAAGCGGTAAAAGCTCCTTTGATTTTATCATAGCGATGCTCTTTTCGCCTACTGCCTTGGCACCCTTTTTCAGGTCAAGCTCCTCAGCGACAGGAATCATAAAAACATAATAGCTTTTCGATGCGCCCTGCGTGACAAGAGTTTTGAAAACCTGAGCAGGATTCTGCCCCAAAGCCTCAGCCACCTCAGTGCCGCTTACGGCACCTGTGGAGGCGTAGGAGTGAGCCCTGTAGATTATCTTTTTCTGCTCGAGGATGCGCATTACATTGGTCTTTTCTTCTTTCTTAGCCATTACTGAACCTTTTCGAAAACTATAATTTTTGACTGTAAGGATGAGCCCATTTCGTAGTCAAGACCTACATTCATAAGATATGCACCGCTGAGGATTTTTTCCTCGCCCTCATATTCGAATTTATAAAGAGCGTCCTCCTCGAGTCCTGCCAGAGTGATACGGTAGAACTTGTCATTGAAGAAGGTGGTCACATCTGTGCAAAGGAAGAGCACACACTGATTACCGTAAACGTATTCGTTAGCATAAATGCTGTCCTGAGCGAAGTTGGCGAGTCTGTGAAGGGCACCGAACTGAACGGTTTCGCGGATTTCCTTGTAAAGAGCGATGTATTTTTTGTGAATTTCAAGCTCTCTTTCATCGTATTTGAGAAGGTTTCCGCCGATGGAAAGTGACCCCTGCATAGTTACATTGAAGCGGAAATCCCAGTCGTTGGGACGTGAACCTCTGTTTGTATCTGTTACCCAGGCACGCATTGATTTGGTGGGATAGATAAGGGAGAAGCCCTCCTGAATTTCCAGTCGGTCGATGGGATCTGTGTCGTCGGAGGTCCACACCATATCGAAGTGTGAAAGTGCACCGAGGTCAGCTCTGCCGCCGCCTGAAGCACAGCATTCGATCTGAAGTCCGGGATGCTTTGCCTTGAGTCTGTCAGCGATTTCGTAAACAGCCTTGGTATGTCTGTACCAGAGCTCCTGCGGATTCTCGAGATTTTCTGCACCTGTTTCCGAATAGCAACGGTTCATATCCCATTTGATGTAGCTGATGTCATACTCATTGAGCATATCATCCATACAGGAGAAAACGTGCTGCTGTACATCCTCTCTGGTCAGATTAAGAACCAGCTGATCACGAAGACGTGTGGATGTACGGGTGTCGTAATGGTATGCCCATTCGGGATGAGCACGGTAAAGATCAGAGTCGGGGTTCACCATTTCAGGCTCAAACCATAAGCCGAATTTCATACCGAGGGATGTAACCTTATCGATGAGAGGCTTAAGGCCCTCGGGGAATTTTTCTTTGTTAACATACCAGTCGCCCAGGCCTGCATGGTCATCCTTTCGACTTCCGAACCAACCGTCGTCCATAACGAAAAGCTCTACGCCTAAATCTGCTGCGATTTCTGCTAATTTCTGCTGTCCCTCACAGCTGACATCGAACCAGGTAGCCTCCCAGCTGTTATAGAGAACAGGCAGGGGCTCTTTAGCGAAGGATTTGGGCAGAATATATTCTACGGCATAATCGTTCATAAGGTTACTCATTTTACCGAAGCCCTGAACATAACCGCAGTAAACAGAGGGAGCGGTGAACTCCTCGCCTGCGTGAAGATTATAGGAGAAATCGAAGTCGTTGATGCCGATAACTGCTCTGGTAACGCCTACACAGTCACGGGAAACCTCTACCTTGAAATTACCCGACCAGGCCAGCGCTCCGAAGAAAACATCGCCCTGCTTTTCGTCGGCATTCTGTGAAAGGACGAAGAAGGGACTTACGGTGTGGTCGCTTCCGCCCTTACGGCTTTCGTAGGTAAGAACACCGTTTTTAACCACGGATTCTTCCTTTCTGAACTCAGCGAGCCAGGTACCGTTGAAATTAGTGGAGGTATAGGGACGCTTCGAAGGGAAATTGAATTCGCCCGAAGCTATCTTGCCTAAGGTGACAAGAGAATCGGAGCAGTTTCTGATTACGCTCCAGCGCTCGATAATATCTGTGTTTTCCTGAAGCTTATAGAAAAGAGATACTTCTAATTTATAAGGCTTGTCCTCGAGTATGATTTCAAGCACAAAGGCTCCGTCATCCTCTGTGATATTGAAGTCCTTATAGGTAAGCATTACCTCTCTGCATTTGTCAGGGTATGTACAGGTGAGAGCCACAGGTCTGTAAACTGCACCGCCGTAGGGAAGATATTCGGTTTTGGCGAAATCTCTTGCTGCGTGGTTGGAGCTTCTCTCCCAGGGTTTGTAATTTACGAAATAGTCGTCTATATTACATTTCTTACCCCAATGAAGATGATTGAGCTCACCCTGACAGTTCACACCCATAACATAATGGGTATTTTCTGTTTCGAGAATAAATATTCCGTCGCGTTCCAAAATAATCATAATGTTTTCCTCTTTTCTCCTTAAGCTGAGCTTAATTATTTACAGAATGAGTATAACATCTTTCATTGAATAATACAAGGTAAAGAGAAGGCATTTTTGATTTATACAGAAAAAAAAGAGTGGCAACCGATGGTCACCACTATAATTTTGACATTATGTTACGGTGGATACCTCTCCGTCACTTCGTGACACCTCCCCTGTAAGCAAGAGAGGCAAAAGGCTTGGCGGACACGGCAAGACATATCCCTACGGAAAATTAAACCGCAACGTACAGATTTTAGTAGTAACCCCATTAAACCGAAAGCACGGATAAATATTTAACACCCGATTAATAACAGAACCGTAGGGAACGGTCTTGACCGTTCCCTGTTTCCCGGTTTATGGCGATAAATATAAACAGCCGTTTTTTGTAGTTGAATAATTGCTTTTATGTGCAAAAAATATTCAGGATCGGAACGGTCAAGACCGTTCCCTACAATGTACACCGTTAAGTTACGGTCGCTTGGCGGACACAGCAAGCCGTGTCCCTACGGAATTTTATCCGTAAAAGTGGCGGTGTATCACTATCTGCTTTCCGAAGTCTTACCCGCCACTTTGCGTTTTGCGTTTAGCACTTAGCGTTCAAAAAGCGGTGTATCACTATCTGCTTTTTCGAAGTCTTCCCCCGCAATTCTGCGTTCTGCACTCTGCATTCTGCATTTTTTTACTTATTGTTTCTGATGAAGCTGATGAGTGCTTCGGCGCTGTTTTCGGGTAAATCAATGCTGAACTGTGCCTCTCTCATATTCTGCAGATAGTGTGCATCTGAGGAGCGGATAAGTGTTTTTCCTTCAAGTGCAGGATAATTTTCTCTCCATTGCTTTTCATCTGCATTCGGCGTCAGCTCGAAGGCGTTTACCTGTAAATTGTCGGGAAAATCACCTAAAGCACTGATAACGCTGTAGGATTCACGGTCGATGTGGGCGGGATAGCATACACCGTCATATTCACTTATGAGGTCGGGTAATTCGTCGATGGATACTGATGAAGCGACGGTAAGAAGTATTTCTTCCTTTCCGAGGATGCCGTCCTCAGTGTCCATAATCAGCTGCTGACCGAAAATCTCTTCTCTGTTTTTTACGGGAGGCATGGTAGCTTTTATGAAACGGCTGAATTCCATAGCCTTCTCTACGGTGGGGAAAAGGCAGACATTATGTATCTCTTCACTCGTGCACAGCTCCATACCGGGGACTACCGTCAGACCGATTTCCTTGCCGATTTTTATGGCGCTTTCGCAGTTTTCACAGCTGTTATGGTCGGTCAGTGCGATTATGTCATAGCCCAGAAGCTTCGCCATATTGGTGAGATTATATGGGGACATATCGTTGTCACCGCAGGGGGAGAGACAGGAGTGAAGGTGTAAATCGTAGTAAAGCTTCATATCAGCTTCGATATTTCTACGGAAAGCTCGTAAGCGTTTTTCTCTGACGAGAGGAAGGTTATACCCTGCTGAATAGCTTTTTCCACGGCTACGTCGTCCAGGGGTGAATTCTCCGTAAGGATGACACAGGCACAGTCAGAAAGGACAGCCACGGCTACGGAGTTCACATTACCCATAACCGTCAGCCAGGCATCGCCCTCTTTGGCTCTGGACATAACCCAGGACAGAAGGTCACCGCTGTAGCAGCCTGTTACTTCTCTCGTGAGGTCGCCTTCAGTAAGAATTTTTAAGTTTAATCTTTCGGCAAAATCTTTAACCGTCATTTTTTTTCACCCGAATCTTCCGTAATTATTTTATCTCTGAAGGCCAGGGGAAGCCAGTCCTCGCCTTCGGTGCGGTTTTCGCTGTTAAAGCGTTTTATCAGGCAGTCACCTTCGGTGGCATAGCCTCGTACGATATCGTCAGCCAGAGCTCTGCAGGAGGGGGCACCGCATATACCGCAGTCAAGACCCGGCAGAGAGGCTTCTATTTCACGGAGCTTGGACATCATTCTCATAGCTTTGATTACATTGTCGGCTAATTTCATAGCAGGAGAAGGCGTAAGCTCTTTGGTCCATGCCAGTGAATCAAGATCGAAATCACTTTCGATGCTGTTACAGGAAACGGGCATAAATTTGCGCAGTCTCTGTATTCTCGCTTTGGCGACATAGGGGTTTTCTACAGTAAGGACACCGCCTACACATCCGCCTGTACAGCAGTTAAGCTCGATAAAGTCGAGGTCGTTGAGCTTTTCGTCCTCGAGCTCCTCTAAAACCTTGATGACATTTTCGATTCCGTCTGCGGCAAGATATCTTTCCTTTAAAAGGCCTGCTGCTTCACCGCCGCTGCTTGCCCAGCCTACACCGATGATGCCCGAATCGTTGAGAGGTTCGATTTCCTCGGGAAGAAGCTTTTCCATAGTCTGCAGAAGGACGGGATAAATGTCCTTTATGGCGAAGGCTCCGTTGATGCCCGATTCGTCATAGCAGAGGGGAGAGCGGATGGCTGTTCTTTTGGCGGGACAGGGAGAAATAAAGAATACACCGATATCCTCGTCGGTAAGTCCTGTTTTTGCTTTCGCTTCGTCTCTGGCGGTTTTGGCGGCTATGTCGATAGGCGCACACAGAGGGAGAAGATTAGGGATAAGGTTAGGGAATCGTGTTCTGATAAGTCTTACCACAGCAGGGCAGGCCACGGAAATGGCGGGATTTTTCAGCTCACCCGTGTCAAACATCATACGGGTGGCACTGCTGATGTATTCGGCTCCTTTGCTTACCTCGACTACCTGGTCGAAGCCCATTCTTTTGAGCCCTGTGAGTACATAGTCTACATTTTCCAGATTATTGAACTGTCCGTAAAGGGCCGGGGCAGCAAGTGCTATTCTGTATTTATAATTAAGTATTTCGTTGTAATGCTCCGTAACCGCTATTTTAGCGTGATGAGGGCATACTCTGATGCATTCACCGCAGTCGATACAGCGGTCGGAGATTATGTAAGCTTTTTTGTTTCTGACTCGTATTGCCTCGGTAGGGCAACGCTTTATGCAGTTGGTACAGCCCTGACATTTGTCAGCATCAAGGCGTACTGAATGGAATGTTATGGACATAGGAACTCCTTCCTGAATGCAGAATGCAGAACGCAAAATGCAGAATTTGGTCGCGGGTTTACGCTTTTATAATTTTTTACCGTTTGTTCCGCAGAGAAAATCGGGCTATAAAGGGAAAAAGTAAATTATAATAACCTTCTTTTACGGTAAATTACTGGATTTTAACCTTAAGATTAAGTGTAGTTCCTACACCGACCTTCGTGTCGATGGAAAATTCGTCGGTGTATTTTTTTATGTTTGGAAGCCCCATACCTGCGCCGAAGCCGAGAGTGCGGATGTTATCGGGAGCGGTGGAGTAGCCTTCTCTCATAGCAAGCTCCACATTTTCGATACCTGGACCTTCATCCTTTAAGGTCATGGTAATGTCTTCTTCAGTTATTTCCACGTCGATTTCTCCGCCGTTGGCGTGAATGACCATATTGATTTCGCCTTCATACATAGCGATGGAAACGTTTCTGATTACTGAAGGGGATATTCCGAGTTCTTTGAGATGCTTTTTAACATCGCCTGAGGCGGCACCTGCTCTGGTGAAATCGTCACCGGGTACGGTGTAATGGAGTAAGATGCTTTCTTCCATTATTTTCCGCTGCCCCCTCTCAGTCCTGCAGAGTAAAGCTTACCGCAGGCTGTGAACATTTCCAGCTCTGTGCAGATCATAACCATATCTCTGTCCTCTGCCATCTCTATCATCTGCAGAGTAGGTCTTTTACCTCTGACGAAGATAATGCAGTGCATATCCATCATTTCGGCAGTGCGAACTACCTGAGGGTTTACGAGGCCGGTAAGAAGGGTAGCCTGCTCTTTTACGAAGGCAAGGACATCACTCATCATATCACTTCCGCAGGCTGCGAAAACATCCTTTTCCGTAAGGTCGCCACGGCAGATAATTTCGCCCTCTAAAATGTCACAAATCTCTTTGATTTTCATATTTTTTCCTCCTGTTATAAAACAAACAGGCATAGAAATCCCTACGCCTGTATTGATGTCAGATGTTTTCGAATGCTGATTTTTCTATTTCTTTTGAAATGATGTCCACAGCAAGGTTCCATACAGTCTTGCCCGCTTCTATGAAGCCGTCCTTATTTTTAACCGAGCAGAGCATAGCGAAGGCCTCACCGATGTGCGCGCTCAGGTCTCCGCCCTTCTGGATGGCAAGATAATAGAAGGTGAAGGCGGCACCGTTTGAAATATTCGAGTAAAAGCCGGGAGAGCTTTTATGAATAACCTCATACATAGCTGAGATAGCGGTGGTGGAAACAACCTCACAGGGACATTCTATCTGAAGGAGTGTTTCGCAGGCAAAGACCAGAAGCACCTTAATCTGATAAAGGATGTCGGGAGCGAAATATTTGGGAGCGAGATGCTCTTTTACAGCTACTACGAGACCTTCGTCACCTGTGGGCGTGATAGTGCCTAAAATTTTACCCAGCTTCTTTGCCTTGTCCACATTTCCGTTTGCACGGTGGGCGAGTACATTATTGAAGGTGTTGCTGAGGTCGGCAGCTTTATTCAGCTCCTTTTTGCTCACATAAATCTTTACATCGCTTTCACTCATGGTTTTCTCCGTTTCTGCGGAAATTATTTGGCACTTTCCGCTTCAAGTTTCTTCTGCTTTCTTTTTTTCTTTGCCTTATAGGAAAGAAGTGCGGCTACGGCATCGTCGTCGGGGCCGTATTCGCCGAGCTTTATGGGATAAGCATTAAAGGCACCGTGGAAGTCGCTGCCTCCGGTCATAACCAGACCGTGTTTTTTGGCTGTATTGATAAGCATTTCCTGCTGTTCGGGTGTGTTTTCGGGATGCCATACCTCCACACCGTCGAGACCCTGAGGAATAAGCTCCTCCAGAAGCTCGAAATTATCGTAGAAGCCGGGGTGAGCCAGAACTGCGATACCGCCTGCCCCATGGATGGCTTCGATTATCTCTGTGGGTTCGGGATACTTCGACTCCATAAGCACATTCATTCTGGACTCTTTACTAAAGAGCATTTTATAAAGGTCACCGAATACGGATGTGGTATAACCGCATTCCATAAGCGCCTGCATAATATGCTGTTTGTAGATGTTTGTGGAGCCCTGACAGCATTTAGCGATGAAATCGGGGGTTACGGGGAACTTGTTGCATACCTTCATAACCATAAGCTGTGCCGCTCTTTTTCTTTTTAAGGAGTTGCTTTTACAGAGTCCTTCCAGACGTTCGGGTCTGTCGGGGAGATAGCAGAGGATGTGAGCTTTGGCATTTCGTTTTCCGTCTGTGGCTGAAAACTCCACGGCGGGAATAACATTTATGCCGTGTCTTTTACCGATAAGCTCAGCTCTGACAGTACCTGCCAGACAGTCGTGATCCGTGATGGCGAGAGTGGTTATACCGCTGTTCTTTGCCAGGATAATCAGATCGTCGATGCCCATTGTGCCGTCGGATAGTTTCGTATGACAGTGTAAGTCTGCTTTCATTTTTTACGCCCCGTTTCTTTTTCTGTGCCGTGGTTTTCCCTCTCGGAATGTGGTAATTCCGTAAAAAAGGTAAAAATACCTCTATGTTACAATACACTACTAATTATACTACCCCGAAAAATCTTTTTCAAGACCTTCGGGGTATTTTTTTAACATATTTGTGATGTTTGTGCGAAAAAACGCTGATTACCACTGACTGTCATCAGCTAAAAGGCGCATAAGAATGCTTTCTAAAAGCTCTGTAAGACAGCTTTCCTGTCTGTCGTTCATTTCACGGTAGTCCTCTACGGAGCAGTCGTCGGCATCATCGCTTATCTTTCTGACGGAAAGCATAGGAACATCGCATTTCTCACACACGGAGGCGATAGCCGCAGTCTCCATATCGAAGGCACCGATACCGAAGGTGTCAAGATAAAGCTTTTTACGTACAGCATCTGTAAGGAAGATGTCACCTGTGCCGACCTTCGCTTTGATTATGCCTTTACTTTCGAGGGCGTAGGAAAGGAGCTTTTCATCGGATTTAAGGATGTATTCCTGGCCGTCAGGCTTTACACCGAGACCGTAGCCGATGGCTGTCAGGTCGAAGTCGCATTCCACGTAGCTTTCCGCGGCGACCATATCCTCTCTTTTCAGTCCGCTGACTGCACCTGAAAGACCTGCATTGAGAATAAATTCAGCGGATTTGTCGCTGATGAGGAAGGATGTGGCAGAGGCGGCATTAACCTTGCCGATACCGCATTTTACACCGGTGACAGTAAGCTTTCGGTCACCCTTGTCGAGAGTGAAGGTGACAGCATCGTTACCTCTTAAAGTGAATTCCTCGCCGCCCTTTTTCTTCGCGTAATCAAGAAAAGGATTATACTCCATGGTATCAGCGAAAACAAGACCTATATTTTTATTCATTTTTATAACATCCTTTCGGTGATTTTGAATCTATTATACAGTAAATTCACCTTTTATGTCAATGGAGCAGTGCAAGCATAGAATGGTAGCGGGAAGCTTTTTTAATGCAGAATGAAAAATGCAAAGCGCGAAACAGCAGTATCTCATAGAGAGGGCACACCACGGTGGGGGTGCAGACAACCGATAATGCTTCGGATTTGTAGGAAAATACAGTGTGACCTATATGTTTATTCGGAGCTTACCGTAGAATCTTTCGACAAAGCACAGAGTAGAACTCTAGAAAACGGATACCGTTTTCGGGTTCGGCTTAATTCCGATAAAAATGGTTTTGATAACTTTTGCCGAAACGAAAGTTACTCTGCGAAGCAATACGACATAAAAAGTTTAATTAAAAATTAAGGTTCTCACGTTCGAGCCACTTGGGCTTTTACTTTGGCACCGAAGAGCGCCAAAGTAAACAAAGCGCCCTTTTGCCTCGGAAAGTACTTTCCTCGGTGGTCGCCTGCGCAAGCTTGGCGAAGATAATGAACTGCCGTAGTAATTTGTAATTTATGCTCCCTTAGTCCCGTTCGAAACAAGTAGTTCGCATCACATATCTTTAAGTAACACAAAACAGCTGATACTCATAATAGGGTTGCCCCGTGGCAGGGGCAAAGACAGGAAACTTCCGTTCTGCATAATTATTTCTGTTTTAGCTAACCTATATTACTTTTCTGTGTTCGGCTTAATTCCGACAAAAAAATGGTTTTGGTAACTTTTTCCGAAACAAAAGTTACTCTGCGAAGCAAAATGACATAAAAAGTTTAATTAAACTTTTCAGGACGATTGATGAAAAAAATCAATCTCATTCCAAAATATCTGTTTTTTTACAATCATACCCGAAATTCGCAAAGACGGTCGTCGGTGGCTAATGCCCTAAGAACAGCCGACGGTGTAAGGAGATTACCCGTCTTTGCTTTTTTATTTTTACCTATTGCATATTATTTCCTTTTCTGCTATAATTTCAGGTAGGAATTAATCATTCAGGAGGTAATACTAATGAAAAATAAACATCTTGCTTTATTAATGGCTGTAATTATGTGCTTCGCTCTCGTTTTCGGTGCTTCTGCCGCCGCCACAGAGGGTGAACAGATTTTTCCTTCAGCTCCCGTATCTGCTACAGGCGAGCCTGATATAATCGATAAGGTGGTTGAGGGAGTCGGAGAAGCCGCAGGTGATAAGATATCTGACGTAGGCTCGGATATTATGGACGGTATCGAGGAAAGCTACGGATTTATTACTGCTTTTGACAGAATCGTAAGCACCGTAAAGGTTTTCTTTGCTAACCTTATCAATACTATCTTTTCAATGTTCGGTATCGGCGGAGATTCATTTTTCGGTTAATCGTACATAAAAATATTTCGGTAATGCTTTGTTGTATTACCGAATTTTTTTGGCAAATGATATAGATATATGTCTTTCCCGAAAGGAAAAAGGTTATGGTGAAATTTATTAAATCGGGACTGCCTTATTTCAGGCGTATGCTTATAGTGGCGGTTCCTATTATGATTCAGTCGGGTGTTACGAATTTCGTAAGCATGCTCGATAATATTATGGTCGGTCAGGTGGGTACTCTGGAAATGTCGGGCGTTTCCATCGTAAATCAGCTGATGATCGTTTTTAATCTCTGCATTTTCGGAGCTATGAGCGGTGCAGGTATTTTTACTGCACAGTTTTTCGGCAAAAAGGACGATGCGGGTGTTAAAAACACTATGCAGTATAAGCTGATTTTCTCCTTGCTTCTGACGGCGGTGGGTATAGCGGCCTTCGTATCTATGGGCGACAGCCTTATCGGTGCCTATTTACAGGGTGAGGCTGCAGAGGGAGAAAGAGAGAAGGTGGCCGTTTTTGCGGCGGAATATCTGGAGATTATGCTTATCGGTCTTTTACCCTTCGCACTTTCTCAGGCTTACGCGAGCACTCTCAGAGAGACTACTGACAGAATCATCCCTATGATATCCACGGTGACAGCGGTACTTACCAATCTTGTCCTGAATTATATTCTTATCTTCGGTCACTTCGGTGCTCCGAAGCTCGGTATAAACGGTGCGGCTATCGCTACGGTTATTTCCCGTTATGTGGAGCTTGCTATTCTCGTTCTTTGGGCGCATACCCATAAAAAGAAATATCCCTTCATAAAGGGACTGTTCTCTTCGAGCACTCTTACCCGTGACCTTCTGAAAAAGATAACGGTTATCTCTCTGCCTCTTCTTATCAATGAAGCTCTGTGGTCAGCGGGTATGGCGATGCTCAATCAGTGCTACTCCGTAAGAGGTCTGGATGTGGTAGCGGCGGTGAACATCGTTTCCACTATCAGTAATGTTTTCAATGTGGCATTCATTTCCTTCGGTTCAGCTATCGGAATTATCCTCAGTCAGATGCTCGGTGCAGGAGAAAAAGAAAAGGCGAAAAAGGCGAGTACGCGACTGCTCTTTTTCGCGGTGGTGACTACGTTTTTTATAGCTGTGATAATGGTTATCTTCGCTCCTCTTTTCCCGCGTATTTATAAAACAAGCGACGAAATCCGTACTCTTGCCGCTACACTCATCATCGTAGCCGCGGTATTTATGCCTGTGAATTCATTCACTAATGCCTGTTATTTCACTCTTCGCTCCGGAGGCAAGACAGTAATAACATTTCTCTTCGACAGCGGATTCGTATGGACTATTTCTGTTCCGCTCGCCTTTATTCTCAGCCGCTTCACTGCAGTTCCCATCGTGCCGATGTATGCCATAATTCTTTCAGCGGACATCATCAAATGTATCCTCGGCTATACCTTTATGAGAAAAGGTGTATGGCTGAATACGGTGGTAGAATGAATGCAGAATTCAGAACGCAGAATTGCGAGGAAGGTTTCGCGAAGGAAGAAGCGATAGTCCGCCACTTTTACAGCCTATCCTGAAAGGAGAGGTGGATGCGACCATCGGGAGCAGACGGAGAGGTTGTAGGGACACGGCTTTCCTTGTCCGCGTGTACGTAATTTCGTTTCATACAAAAAAAGGGGACTGCTTTCACAGTCCCTTAAATTTTATTGTATTCAGTTTGCAGCAGCTGTGGTTGCATTTGGATCGGTACCTGTAATCTTGGTTGACTGAGGAGCGATGATACCGATGTAGCTCTGACCGGGGTTAACCTGTAAGGGTGCGCCTGTGCTGTCAAATACCTGAATGGTGTCACCCTCTGCGGGCTTTTTCCAGGTGATTTTCTGGCTCTTACCCATTGAAATATAGTAGCCGTTACCGCCTTTAAGCTCTACCTTCATAAGATAGTTATCCGTATGCTTTTTAACATCTGTTTCGAGAACGAAAAGGTTTGTATAATTGAGCTGTTCGCCTGAAACGCTGTCTTTATGTGCGGAGCCGTTATGCTGTTTGAGGTAAACCTTCTTTTCAGCATCATAGGTGAAGGTGCTGAAATAAGAGGGTGAGAAGCTGAGTTTTACCTTGTCGCAGAAGGTGTCACCTGTAGCTACTGCATGTCCTTCTTCACGGAAGTTAAAGATAGGAACATTTTTGCCTTCGTTATAGTCAGTTCTGATTTTTTTGCTTTCGAGAACCTTGGGAATGTTTTCGCCCTTGACATAAGCGGTATGCTCACTGGCATATTTTTTGAGTCGTGCAGAGTCTCTGCCGAAAAGGTCAGTGATGTAGTTAGCCGCACCGTCGAAGTAGTCGATGCCCAGCCTTTTCAGAGTGGGTGTACCGAAGGTCTTGTTACTGCCGAAGCAGATGTAAACTGCGTCAAGACCGTAGGCGAGGATGGGGAAATAATAACGGCAGGATCTGACGGAGCAGACGTTGGGAACTTTGGTATAGTCACCGAAAACAGCCATCATTCGTGTGATACCGCCCTCAACGATAACCTCAAACATAAGGTCAGCCTTGCTGATGCCGTACTGGGGAAGAGCGGCACGGACGTTATTGATCATAATAGCCACAGGGCGTTTGCCGTAAGCTTTTTCGCTGAGTGTGGCAAGACCTGTAAGTCTGTTTATCTTTTCGGGAGTGACGGGAGCGGCAGTGGTGGTCACCTCCGTGGTGGTTTCGGGCTCGGTGGTTTCTTCTTCCTTGTCACCGCCGCAGGCAGTAAGACCGAAGAGCATAATAACAGCAAGTAAAAGCGCTAAACCTCTTTTTAAGACAGTTCTGTTTTTCATTTCTCATTTCTCCTTTAAACTGCTCATTTTTACATAGTATACCACTATTACTTGATAATTTCAACCAAAAACATACAAAATATACAAAAAAATTACAAAAAACAAGAGAGCCGATAAGCTCTCTCATTTAACGGAATTTTACACATTTACATATTTCACATAGCAGACCTTCATATTTTTGAGACCTGATTTTTTGACAGCCGACTTCCAGCTTTTTGCTGCTGTGCTGTTTTTAGCTACGAACTTGATACTCTTGGCTGTTTTTACGAAAGCTTTCTTACCTATGGCGGGAGCCTTCTTACTGCTGTTCACGGTGACCTTTTTCAGCTTCGTACAGCCGTAAAAGGCAGTTTTGCCTATCTCGGTAACCTTTGATGAAATAGTAAAGGTTGTAAGTGCTTTACAGCCACGGAAGGCATTCGCACCGATTTTGACGATATTTCCCGTATTATATACCTTAGTGAGATTTTTACAGCCTCTGAAAGCGGAAGCTTCGATATATATTTTTTTTACGGATTTAGGCAGATATACCTTTTTCAGTGCCGTACAGTTACGGAAGGTACTGTTATCAATAACAAATAAATCTGCTTTTCTGTCAGCAAATACTATCTTTGCAAGCTTTTTGCAGTTTTCGAAAACAGGACCTGTATCATTGCCATATACCCATTTTACGCTGGCGGGAATGGTTATGGAGGTTATCCCTGAGCCTGCAAAAGCACTGCCACCAATCTGAATAACCGTTTCCGGAATTTTTATTTTTTTAATTGAGCTACAGTTTAAAAAAGCTCTGTCGGAAAAATACTTTACCGAGCCTTTGAAAATAACCTGCTCAAGATTGGGACAATCTTCAAATCCGCCTATAATATTTATATTCCCTGAAAAAGTAACCTTTTTAAGGCTTTCCATTCTTTGGAATGTTCGGATTATTTTATCGTCAGGTTCGCTATAAAACCCATCAAAATCATCAAAAAAATTAATAGCTTCATAGTAACCGATAGCTTTTACAGATGAAGGAATTACCAGTTCCTCCAAACCGTCGAGAATAGGGAAAATCCCATTGCCTATATAAACAATCGTATCAGGGATCGTTATTTTTTTCACGCTGTAGTTATGTTCGATTTGGCTGTTGTACAAAGGACTGAAATAAGAAGCATCATAAAGCTGTATAGCTTTAACCTTAATTCCGTCGATTTCGGGAACGATGTTGATTTCGGTTGCTGTTTTCGCCGCTTCGGGAGTGGCAAACCAGTCATATACTTCATAAAATTTTTTACCAAGTTCCTTGTATTCGTTACCTTCATACAGTTTATAAACCACATTATCTATGATTCTGATTTTTTCGCTTTCTTTGTAAGGCCTTTGTTCAATCAAGGGGCTTTTTACATCAGCCGCACTCGCAGCTGTAATACAGCAGAACATAATGACCGTCAGTGATAAAATGTACAGTATTTTCTTTTTCATATTCATCGCTCCTTTTGTTTGTTCAGAAGAATAAGTTTCCTCTGTAATTGCATTATGCCACAGCGGATTTTCTAAGTCAATACAGTACAGTACTTCTTAAGGAAATCTTAAGAAACGAATAAAAAAACAAGAGAGTGGGGGACTCTCCTGTTTGAATAGATATTTAAACATTTACATATTTCACATAGCAGACCTTCATATTTTTGAGACCTGATTTTTTGACAGCCGACTTCCAGCTTTTTGCTGCTGTGCTGTTTTTAGCTACGAACTTGATACTCTTGGCTGTTTTTACGAAAGCTTTCTTACCTATGGCGGGAGCCTTCTTACTGCTGTTCACGGTGACCTTTTTCAGCTTCGTACAGCCGTAAAAGGCAGTTTTGCCTATCTCGGTCATTTTGGAAGAAACGGTAAACCCCGTAAGTGTCTTACAGTCACGGAAGGCGTTAGCTCCTATTTCCTTTATATTACTGCTGTTATATATTTTCGTCAGCTTTTTACAGTTGCGGAAAGCATCCTCTGAAATCAAAACGTTCTTTGCAGATTTGGGAAGATATACCTTTTTCAGTGCTGTGCAGTTACGGAAATCATCCGTATTAATTCTGAAATACTTGGTCTCAGCATCAGAAAACACAACCTTTGCAAGGCTTTTGCAATCTTTGAACACAGGCCCGTCATCCGCATCACCGAAGCGATTGTTTCTCACCACCGCAGCAGGAATGGTTATGCTCGTCAGACCGCTTCCTGCAAATGCACCGCCACCTATTGATTTTACCGTCTCAGGAAGTGATATCTTTTTAAGAGAGCTACATCCGCTGAATGCATCTGCACCGACAGCATAAACATCGCCTTTGATTACAACCTTGCTCAGCTTTTCACAACCGCTGAACAAATTTTCACTGATATACGTCACCTTTTCAGGCAGTGTTATTTTTTCCAGTGAACTCATACGTGCAAATGCGGCACGTTCTATTCTCTCTACAGATGCAGGGATTTTCAGCTCCTTAATACCGCCGAAGCTCCACAATGCTTCCTCACCGATAACCTTAAGTGAATCGGGCAGAATAATCTTTTTTATATTTGGATATGTCTTTTTATTATTATTTTCATAAAATCTCAGCTCAGTAACTGGAATGCCGTTAATTTCACTGAGGAGGTTTGTTATCTCTGTAGCTTTCTTAGCCAGCTCCTCAGTAGCAAAATAATCAACGATTTCATAATAATGCTTTTTGGCTTCGCTGTCATAGTTTTTATGATAAACTACGCCGTTAATAATTTTATAAAACTCAGGCGGAAATTTATCCGTGTCATCGTAGGGTCTGTCGCCGTCATAAGCATTTACGCCGAAAACGCATATAACCGCAAGCATCACAACCGATAAGAGGTACAAAAGCTTTTTCTTCATAATAATCACTCCTTCAGTATTCTTTTTATGGTTATATTATATTATGTACAATTTTTAACGTCAATAAGATATTAACTGTTTTAAGAAAAACTTAAGAAATGGTAAATTTTAGTCCATCAGTACGTGTCAATTTATATATGGCATCCGATTCGTAGGTTTTATTTGCAAACCAGACGTTTGCTGAAAAAAGCAAATTATTATTAACATCAAAAGCCAACGACTCCATTTCAAATTTACGGTATGTTGAAGAGCCCATATTCAAATTAATCTTTGCCGGTGTATAAGCTTTATATGTTTTTTTATCAATGGTAACATTTGTATAAGAATTACTGTCAATGTTTGCCCATAAAACTACATTTTTGGCAGGGTTATAATAACTGTTTGCTTCATTCTTTTCCCCACCGTACCAAGTCGGAATAAACAATCCGTTTTCTTCAGAATAAAAAATATCCTGTGCAATTGCGCTTTTCAAACTCATGGTATTTTTTACAACAAACATATCAGCTCTGTTTTCAGAAACAACAAAGTATTTTTTGTTATTATATGTTTCTATTTTTGCTTTTGTAAATCCATAATAATTGCCACTTACTCTGTAACCTATAATGAATGATGTGTTTGATTTATATTTAGTAATTGATGCAATCGTTCTTGTATAAGGAGAATATGTAACTGTTCCGTCATCATTAACAGTTTTAACTTTAGGATGCATAACTGAAAAGCCTTCTTCTTCCTCTGTATCATAATCATCTTTTGGTATTTTTTGTCCTGTTTTTGTAAGGCCCATAGCAGATATGGTTTTTCTTGGAACTTTAATTATCCAGTTATTATTAACATTATGCTCCTGATATCCTACACCAATATTATCATTATCACTAACCCAACCTGTTACATAAATATATTTATCGGTTACTGCCATAGCATTTGCGTGTCCCGCATAACGAAGTCTGTAGACACCGTATCGATCGGGTTCATCTATTTCAGGAAAATAATAAAAAGCAGCCATCTGTTCATTGGATGAAGCTTTAAGAACAAACATACTGTTTTTTAATTTACCTATGCCAAAACCACCCATAGCTGTATAGGAAACATTTTCAAATGGATAATCGGGTATATCTGCTATTTTTGTTGTCGTCAGGTTTGATATTGTTTCAACATTGAATGCTGCCATAGATGATAAGCCGGCAACTGAAATTATAATCGACAAAGCCAAAATAAACATAACTGTTTTTTTCACAAATAAATGCCCCTTTTCTTTATACTGTTATTATAAGATACAAACGACTATTACAATTTCACATCTGCCACATCGGTACCACCTGCTTTAAATATATTCTGTATAAATATATTAACAAAACTTCCCTGACTTGTCAATAATATATTTACAGAAAACATATTTACAAGAAATATTTTTTCTGCTATTATATATAAAATATATTTACAGAGGAAAGAACAATGAGTCAGAATACAGAAAATTTCAAAAGAGGCTGTGCCGAGCTGATTGTTCTGCATCTTTTAACCAAAGAGGATATGTACGGTTATCAGATGACTGCCGCTATGGATAAAATCAGCGAGGGCAGATTTACTATGCTGGAGGGGTCTCTCTATCTCATTCTTTACAGACTGGTTGAAGCAGAATACATCACAACATATACTAAGCTTGTGGGGAAAAAAAGAACACGAAAATACTACCATCTGGAAGAAAAGGGCAAGGAATACCTAAAAAAAATTCTGTCTGAATATGATGAAATCAGTCTGGGCATAGCTCTGCTTCTCGACCGAAATAAAGAAACTAATATCGTACCTTTGAAAAACAGCGTATCGGTAAACGAATAACTTATGTTTAAATCAGGAGAGTTTATGCAAAGTACTATCGAAAAAGAAGTCAAAACATATCTGACAAAGATAAAAAGCTTTCTTATATGTGACAACAGATTAAAAAAAAGTATAATAACCGAAATTGAAGCGTCCATTTATGAATATGCTGAAACAAACGGTATAAGAAATATTGAAGAAATCGAAAAGCATTTCGGCACACCCGAAAATGTGGCAAAAGCCTACCTTAGTCAGGCAGATCCGAAAGTGATAAAAAAAACTGTCAGTGTAAAAAGAGCCGTGCTTTATGCACTTGTTACGGCACTGGTTATGTTTGCGGTATTTCTTGTCGTGACATTTCTGGATGCTCATTCTGAGTGGCATGGATATACTGTAATGTATCCTGCTGAAGAAATAACCGGAGACGTAGTTATAGAACCGTTCTGAGAAAGAGGTGTATTTTATGAAGAAATCTATTGCGTCATTAATAATGATATTAATATTGCTTTTATCCTTAAATATTAATTCTTATGCTATATCGGCTACTGATTCGAAAGAGAAGGTTATAATGCTGGAAAACGGTGAATATATCGTAGAAACGGTTACCGAAGAAGTAGCTTCTGAGCGTGCAACAAATACAAAAAATGGACAGAAAACCATTAAAGTTTATGATTCAGACAACAAATTATTATGGTCAACCACCCTTAAAGGTACCTTTACCTACACCGGAAGCAGAGCCACCTGCACCGCCTCGAGCATTACATACACGGTTTATAATGATAACTGGAAAATCACCTCTGCCACAGCCTCGAAAAGCGGTAATACAGCCACGGGAAACATTACCGGAAAGAGATATGCATTAGGAATACCGATTAAAACTGTCGAAAGAGTTATCACTCTTACCTGCAGCTCGAGCGGAGTTTTATCCTGATTTACATAACATCATCATTTTACAGGAGAGACCTTAGCGATAAAGTCTCTCTTGATTTTTTCCCTGAATGAGTGTATAATATGTTAACATTAATAATGAAAGGGTGCTTATTATGCCTCACGAAATAAAAATCATACTTACGGTTCTGGCCGTAATTGCCGCAGTGCTTTTCGTCGTATGGATAGGACTCGGCTTTGCCTTTTTCTTCATCGCTCTGGGAAATAAAAAGAGAAAGGATAACACCGTACCCTGTAAGGGCAGTCTTTTCGAAAAAAATGCCGATAACCCCACTCTTAAAAGGGGCTATAAGTGGTTCGACACTACATATAAGCAGGAGGTTATCATCAAAAACCGCAAGGGTGAAAACCTTCACGGTGTGGAATTCCGTAATCCCTCAAACAGCAACGTATGGGCTATAGTGCTTCACGGCTGGACTAACGTTAACCGTGAAATGGGTACCTACGGCGTAGAATACTACAAAAGAGGCTTCAATGTCCTCATTCCCGACCTTCGCGGTCATAATAACAGCGAGCATAAGTATGTAACTATGGGATGGATGGACAGACTCGATGTGGTTGACTGGATTAACAGCCTGGTAAAAGAAAACCCGAAGGTAAAAATTATCCTTCACGGACCCTCTATGGGCGGTGCCACCACTATGATGACTACCGGTGAAGAGCTTCCCGATAATGTGATGCTTGCAGTCGAGGACTGCGGCTTTACCAATGTAAAGGAAATTTTCGAGGACAGATGCAGAAGAAAGTATCACCTTCCTCCGAAAATCGTTATGCCTCCTGCCGCACTCGTGTGCCGTATTATGAACGGCTTTTTCTGGGGCAAGGCTTCCGCTGTAGAGCAGGTTAAAAAGTCAAAGACTCCTACTCTTTTCATCCACGGTGATAAGGACGATTTCGTGCGTATTTCTAATCTTGACCCGGTTTACGAGGCATGTGCCGCTGAAAAGGAAAAGTACATCGTTCACGGTGCAGAGCACGCCCTTTCCGCTATCTGGTTCCCCGAGGAATACTGGGCAGTGGTGGACTCCTTCCTCGAAAAGCATCTCTACAGTAAAATGGTAAACTGAATATAAAAACACAGGGTACGGTTCTCAGAATCGTACCCCTTCTGTTTTGCTTGACTTAAAAGAAACGATGTGTTATATTTAAAGACAGAGAAAATTACTCTTAAGGAGGAAATATAAAAATGATTTATTCACCTGAAAATTACAAAACAACTACCGCTGACTGTACGGAATTTATCACTGAGGGCATCACAAATATCTGCAAAACCTTCGGTCCCCGTCCCTGCGGCAGTGACAGTGAAAAGAAGGCTCAGGAGCAGATGATGAAAGAGCTCGAGCCTTTCTGCGACAGCGTGACAAGAGAAACCTTCAAGGTAAATCCCAAAGCTTTTATGTCCTTCGTTCCTCACGCCGGTGCCTGCCTTATGGGCTCTACTGCCATTAATTTAGCTTCAGCCTTCGGTAAGGTGTCAAAGAAGGCGGCTCTCGGCTCAGCAGCACTTATGGGCGGAGCCCTCGCAGGTATAGTAGGTGAATTCCTTCTTTACAAAAAAATGTACGATCCTCTCTTTAAAGAGGAGACATCGGGTAATGTTATCGCCGTAAGAAAAGCCAAGGGTGAAACCAAAAGAAGAATCATTATTTCAGGTCACAGTGACTCAGCTCCCGAATGGACCTATACATACAGACTCGGCTCACACGGTGTGCTTGCAGTAGCAGGCTATGCAGTAGCAGGTCTCGGCTATACTGCCGCTACCACAGCATCTCTTTTAGCCGGTAAAAATGTAAAGAAAATGGCTCTCGGTCAGCTTGCTTTCCTTCCCGCTTATGCAGGTCTTTTCAAATTTGTGGATCACAATAATTATGTAGACGGTGCTAACGACGACCTTACAGGCTGCTATGTTTCCTCTGCTGTAATGAAGTATCTCAGCGATAACGACATCCGCTTTGAAAACACCGAGGTTGTGGCTATTCTCACAGGCGGTGAGGAGTGCGGTCTCCGTGGCTCCAAGGCATACTTCGAGGCTCATCCCGAGCTTAAAAATGATGGTGTAGAGACTGTTTTCATCGGTCTTGATACCATCCGTGACGAAGAGTTTATGATGATTTACGAAAAGGATATGACCGGTATGGTCAAAAATGACAAGGCTGTCTGCGCTCTTCTGAAAAATGCCGCTGAAAAGCAGGGCAAGGATGTTCCCGTAGGTGCTATCCCTCTCGGCTCCACCGATGCTGCAGCAGCATCACAGGCAGGTATCAGAGCCGCTTCCATGGTAGCTATGGATCCTTCACCTGCACAGTATTATCATACCCGTCTCGACAAGGCAGAAATCCTCGTACCCGAAACAATCGACAAGGTACTGAATATCGTTCTTCAGGCTGTCTGCGACTTTGACGAAAAGGGTATCTGAGAATCAGAACATTAAAATTAAAGGAGAAAATAAAATGAAGAAAAGCGATATTTTACAGGCAGTAAAATTTGCACTCTTTTCCGCCTCGGCAGGTATTATTCAGGTAGCTTCATTCACACTCCTCAATGAGGTGGTTCTGCCGAATATAAACATTCAGAATGAAAAGGTTATGGCTGTACTCAGTTCAGAATACGGTGTGTGCTATCTTATCGCACTTATACTTTCGGTTTTATGGAACTTCACATTTAACCGACGTTTCACCTTCAAATCAGCTACTAATATCCCTGTAGCTATGGCCAAGGTCTTCGGTTTTTATCTTGTCTTCACTCCCGTGTCCACTATATTAGGAAATGCGGCTACAGGTAAGGGTATTAACGAATACATCGTGCTGGCACTTACTATGCTGTCAAATATGGTGCTCGAATTCCTTTTCTGTAAATTCGTGGTTTACCGTAACAATGAAAATACTATTTAAAAGCCAGATAAAGCACCCCTTTGAGGGTGCTTTTTACTGTTATTATCCTTAAAGTCGTCGGTGTACATGTAAAATAAAGAAAAAATTTTTCAAAAAAATCAGAACAAATGTTTGCATTTTTCGGAAAGATGTGTTATACTGAGTTTGTCGAACATTTGTTTATTCATTTTATGTGTGGAAAAGAGGTTAATTTTATGAAGCCTTTAAGTGAAAATCAGCATCTTATTCTCGAATATCTTAAGGAAAGATTAGGCGACGGCGTACCTCCCTCGGTCAGAGAAATCTGTCAGGCCGTGGGTCTTCGCTCCACTTCATCCGTACAGGCTAATCTGGACGCTCTCGAGGAAAAGGGCTACATAGTCCGTGACCCGATGCTCAAACGCTCCATCCGTATCGTCGGTCAGGCTGAAAATGTACGCCATGTGCCTTTGCTCGGTACCGTTACTGCAGGTCTGCCCATTTTAGCCGTGGAGCAGGTGGAATGCTATCTTCCCTTCACAGGCGGACACCTTTCGAAGGATAAGGAGCTTTTCGCTCTTCGTGTACGCGGTGAAAGTATGATAAATGCGGGTATTTATGACGGAGATATTCTCTTCGTGGAAAAGACACCTACCGCCCGTAACGGTGATATAGTAGTCGCTCTTATCGAGGATGAGGCTACTGTTAAGACCTTCTATAAGGAAAACGGACACTTCCGTCTTCAGCCGGAAAACGATGCCTTCGAGCCTATTATCGTAAATGAGCTTATCATTTTAGGTAAGGCTGTGGCGATGATGAGATACCTGTAAGTGAATGCAGAATGCAGAGTGCAGAATGCAGAATTGCGGGTAAGGCTTCGTGAAATAATTAGCGATACACCGCCACTTTTACGTCATTTGCCTCCCGTTCTTGTAGGGGAGTGAGTAGCCGACAGGCTGACGGAGAGGTATTCACAGCAACCTCACGGCAAACACCGTAGGGGCGACTGTCAGTCGCCTGGTGCATCTGAAAAATTTTCACTATGCTTAAAATGACAGGAATCAGGGAGTGAGGATAATGAAAAAATCAGCTTTGATTATAATTACAGCTATTATGGCAGTGTTTTTTATCTTTGTCGGCATCATTTTTTGTTATGATAATATCGGAATCAGAGCTTCAAAGCTCGAAGAAGACATCCGTGTGTCGCAGAAAATCGAAGATAACTGGACTGTGGAGGGAGATGTCGGCGACAGTATGGCGGCTTTTGTTTCCTATCCTCAGGATAAATCCGACCACACCTTTTCTTTTTATGTAAAGCATCACGGTCTTTCCTTCGGTTATTTTTTCCGTGCAGGCGGAAATATCGGTGAAGTAGAGGACGGTATTATGGAAATTACTGCAGCAGACAGCGGGGAAAGAGCATTTATTTCGATGAATAAGCAGAAGGCGATAAAAGCGGAGATATATGGAGCAGATGAGAAAACCGTCGAAATCGACGGTGAAAAGCCTTTTGCCTTGGTTGTGCCCGCAGGCACGGGAAGTGTAACCTTTTATGATATCGACGGAAATGTAGTGGGATATGTAAGCCGCACTATGTAATATAGCTTTTACAGTGTGCAATGTAGGGAATGGCGTGCCGTATCCGCGAAAAAGCACAAATTTAAAAATTAACACCGTAGGGCGGTATGACCTCATCCCGCCGCGAGGTTTTTTACGAGGTAATCAAAATGATAGATATTTCTGTCTGGACAGACAAATTTTTACAGGCTTTGACCGAAACCTTCTCCGACCGAGTATGGTTCGTAGGTCTGCAGGGAAGCTATGCCCGAGGTGAAGCTACAGAAACCAGTGACATCGACCTTGTCGTAATACTCGATGAGCTTTCTCCGGCCGACATACATACCTATAATTCTATGCTTGACCGTTTATCTCACAGAGAGCTTATCTGCGGTTTTATTTCAGGTAAGGAAGAGCTTCTTAACTGGGAAGCCGCTGACCTTTTTCAGTTTTATTATGACACGAAAGCAATCAAGGGCAGTCTTGACGAATTGCTTTCTGTTATCGATGAAGTGGCAGTCTGCAGAGCGATAAAAACGGGCGCATGTAATATTTACCACGGCTGTGTACATAATATGCTTTATGAAAAAAGTGAGGATATTTTAAGGGGACTTTATAAATCAGCTTCTTTTGTCGTGCAAGCGGTCTGCTTCAAAGAAACAGGGAAATATATCAGCAGACAGAAGGATTTGCTCGACATAGTTTCTGCTGATGAAAGAATAATAGTCGAAACATTTCTTAAGCTGAAAAAGGGCGGAGAGGTTAACTTCCGTGAAATGTCGGAGACTCTGTATAGCTGGTCAGCGAAGCTGATAAAAAATAAACTGTAAGGTGAACATAATTGGAAATAATCGGATATTACAGCTCGGAAAATAAGGAGCATTGGCTCTCTGAAATAAAGAAAAGTCAGTGGAGCGCAGGTCAGTTCCTCCATAAGCTTCTAAGTGACGATACATTCAAGGATACTGTCGGAGAAAGCTCCGATGTGCTTATGCTCACAGAAGGGGACGAGCTGATTTCATTCTGTACTCTCGCTGAAAAGGATGACATTCAGCCGACAGAGCTTACTCCGTGGATAGGCTTCGTTTACACTTTTCCACAGTACAGGGGTCATCGCTACAGCGAAAAGCTGCTCTCTTATGCTGAAGAAAAAGCAAAAGAAAAGTTCTTCGATAAAATTCACATATCGACTAATCATATCGGTCTTTATGAAAAATTCGGCTATGAACTTTACGGTATTATGAAGGATATCGACGGCGAGGATTCACGAGTATACATTAAGGAACTTAAGTAAGGAATAAGCTATGATCATACTTATTACAGGTGCATCTCACACAGGGAAAACTGCCCTGGCACAGAGGCTTCTCGAAAAATACCAATATCCCTATTTATCAATAGACCATCTGAAAATGGGTCTTATCCGAAGCGGAAATACTGATCTGACACCCCTCAGCGATGATGAAAGTCTGACGGCATATCTGTGGCCCATCGTCCGCGAAATGATAAAGACCGCCATCGAAAACGGACAGAATCTGATAGTCGAGGGCTGCTATATTCCCTTTGACTGGCAGAAGGGTTTTTCCGAAGAATATCTCATAAAGATAAAATATTACTGTCTGATTATGAGCGAGGGTTATATCCGAAAGCATTTCGGTGATATAAAGAAATATGCCGACATTATAGAAAAGCGTCTCGATGACAGCGACTGCACTATGGAAACTGTGCTCGAGGATAATGCACGGATGCTGTCTATGGCGGAAAAGCACGGTGCTGATTATGTGCTTATAGACGGTGAATATAAGATAGATTTATGATTGCTTAAAGGGCTGAGGCTTCGTGCGTCAGCTTATTTTTATTATTAATGTACATAGGAAAACCGCTGTAAAAGGCCTTCTGACCTTTACAGCGGTTCTGTAATTTTAATTCACTTTATTTTTTGGTGAACCAGCTCTTTATCATAGCGAAGAAGTCTCTGATTGCATTGAGAAGCTTCTGAAGGAGGCTTACGCTTTCCTCTGCATCGGGAACGGGTACATCCATGGAAAGAGCACCGATGAGCATATAGCCGTCTACGACTACGGTAATGGTATTTGCCGGGTCAAGAGGAACCTTTTTACCGTTTACATAAAAGTCGAATTCATCGTCAATCCACATATCCTGGACTCTTACCACGAGAACAGAGCCGTTTTCTACCTCGAGAGTGGAGTTGGGGCCCTGGGGGAAGAAGTCGCCGCCGTTTACGGATACCTCGTACCAGCCTATACCGTCTGTCTTGCCGAAGCAGACGTGATGCTTAACGGGAACGGTGAGTACGGTTACGGGGATAAGTCTGATGTCTCCGCCGCCGAAATCTGCTGTGATAACAGCAGCGCCTACGCCTACACCTGTTATGTTGCCTTTGGCATCGATTTTTACGATGGATTCGTCACTGCTTTTATAGATGGGAACGATGGTGCCGTCATCGGGAGTAATAACTACACCCAGAGGTTTCTTTTCGCCCTGGAAAATAGTGACGAGCTCGGGAACTGTGATAGTGTATTCGGGCTTTTCGACAGTGATTTTCACTGTTATTTTCTTAGAGGGATCATCCTTTGATGTGACAGTAACGGTTGCTTCACCTTCGCCTACAGCGGTGATTTTACCGTTTTTGTCTACCTTTACGACCTTTTCATCGCTTGATTCGTAGGTAAGACCTTTTTCTGTAGCGCCGTCGGGAGTGACGGTGACTGTGATTTTATCTGTCTGTCCTCTGTCAAGAGTAATCTCTTCCCTGTCAGTAATAAGCTCTTCGACAGGAACTCTTACAGGCTTGACTGTTACGAAAACAGTTGCAGCCTTTGTGGGGTCGTCCTTCGAAATAACGGTGATGTATGTTTTTCCTTCGCCTACGGCTGTGATGTTACCGTTTTCGTCTACCTTAACGATGCTTTCGTCAGCTGATTTGTAGGTAACGCCTTTTTCGGTGGCATTGTCAGGAGTTACGGTAGCTGCGATCTTATCGGTTTCACCCTTTTCGAGAATAAAGTCACTCTTTTCTACGGTAACCTTATCTACAGGAACCTTTTCAGGCTCGGTGGGAATTTCAGGTTCAGCGGGCTTTTCGACCTTAACTTTGACAGTTTCTTTCTTGGTGGGGTCGTCCTTAGAGGTGATAGTGATAGTAGCTTCGCCTTCACCTACTGCCTCGATGTTACCGTTTTCATCAACCTTGACTACGGTTTCGTCGCTTGACTCATAAGTAACGTTCTTATCTGTAGCATCGTCGGGAGTAACAGTAACAGTGATTTTATCCTTGTCACCCTTATTGAGAGTGATGTCTTCTTTGTCTGCTTTCACATCCTCTACAGGAATCTTTACTGTAACCTTAACTGTTTCTTTCTTGGTGGGGTCATCCTTAGAGGTAATAGTGATGATAGCTTCGCCTTCACCTACGGCTACTATATAGCCATCGGAGTCTACTTTTACTACTCCGGAATCGTCGGATTCGTATATCAGCTCTTTATTTGTAGCATCTTCGTTGACGGATGCATTGATTTTATCTATATCATCGACATTGAGTGTATACTCATTTTTTTCTACAGTAAGCTCGGTTACGGGAACTTTAACTGTAACAGTAACGGTTTCTTTTTTAGTGGGGTCATCCTTAGAGGTGACGGTGATAACTGCTTCGCCTTCGCCTACGGCTTCAATGTTACCGTTTTCATCAACCTTGACTACGGTTTCGTCACTTGACTCGTAGGTAAGCTCTTTGTTGGTTGCTTCGGGGTTTACCTCGGCAGTTATCTTATCTTTGTCGCCCTTATTGAGAGTGATGTCATTTTTATCGACAGTGACATCAGTTACGGGGATTTTGACTGTTACGGTGACTGTGTCCTTGATGTCCGGATCACTTTTTGAGGAAACGGTTATGGTGGTGGTACCTTCGCCCACTGCAGTAACATTACCGTCTTTGTCAACTATTACGATTTCATCGTTGCCTGAGTCATAGATAACTTCCTTGATAGTGGCATCTTCGGGCTTGACGGTTACCTGAATTACAGTTGTTTCATCCTTATTGAGAATGATTTCGCCGTCGATTTTGTTATTGATTTCTACGTGTGAAACAGGCTTTCTGAAATAGCCGTAAAGAACTACATCCTTTTCAGGCATTTCAAATTTACCGTCTGCCGTTACATCGGCATCATCAGTAGTCCAGCCTTCAAAAACATATCCGTTTACGAAAGCCTTATCATTAACATCGACACCTGTGCCCGCTTTGTATGACAGGGTTTCGGGAAGTGCGGGAGCATTTTCGGGGAGTTCATAGCCTTCAGCATATTTGTAGGTTACTGTGTAAAGCTTACTCCAGGAGCCTACGAAGTGAACATTATTATTTATAGTAAAGGAGTTATCAGTTACGGCAGCATCATCTGTGCTCCAACCGGAGAAGATATAGCCTTCGGCAGAGGGGATAGGTTCGACATTTACCTTAGAGCCTTCGTTATATGAAAACTCTACAGGGACGGTTACACCTTCGGGAATATCACCTGTAAACTCGTAAGTGACTGTGTATTCCACAGCTTCTTCGGGAGCCTTATAGGTGAGGAAGTAGTCGGTTGTTGCATACTTTTTATCGTAGGGTGCCGGGACTTCTGAGTAGGATTTTTTACCTTCGATAACATAACAGCAGTTGAACATCTGATCACTGTTCGTTACCTGTTCGACAGACCAATCATCACCGGTATAAAGGGTCTTAAGGGATGAACACAAATAGAACATTTTGAACATGTTTGTAACTTTATTTGTGTTAAAGCTACTTATATCAAGTACGGTCAGAGCACAACAGTTATTGAACATATAGCCCATATTTGTTGCACTGCTTGTATCCCAACCGTTTAAATTGACACTTATCAGGGATTTACAATCATAGAACAGATAGAAAAAGTTGGTAACATTTGATGTGTCGAAGGAACTGAGATCGACAGTTTCAAGTGAAACACAGGCTTCAAAAAAATACGATAAATTAGTAACGTTTTCGGTATGTAAATTCTCGAATCCGTTAACGGTTTTCAGAACAGAAAAGCCGTAGAACAAATTAGATGAATTGGGGTTAGCACTGACGCCGCCTTTACCGCCGATATAAACGTCGTATCTGTCCTGTCCTGCAGCAGCAGTTTCGCTTTCATTGATATTCATCCAAGCCATTACGCTACCGTCGCCTGCAGCGGATACGTCCCATGATTTGAATGAGCCTTCGGTGTTTATTTCGTCAAGAAATGTTACAGTCACGACCTTTGTTTTGTAGTCGTGATAGTCTCCGGTTACGGATGTATATGCCTTCATTACCGGCAGGGGATTCTCCGCAGCAGAGCTGAATATTGCTGTGGGTATCATCGTAAACAGCATAATAATTGCGAGTAACAATGATAAAGGTTTTTTAGCTTTTAAAGTTTCCATAGTTAGAACTCCTTCTTTTTGTATAATGTGACATAGTCATACATTTTCAGTTTAACATAGGGAAATAATTAAATCAATTGCACTTATGGAAAATCTTTCCGCTCCGATACACAATTAACCGATTTTTCATAAGTTTAAAATTTTATTACAATATTTCAGTTAAATTTAAAACAAAAAAAGGAACAGTAAAAATTTTCTTACTGTTCCTTTTAAAATTTCAGCCGATTACAATACTGTCACCGATATCCTCGACAGAAACGAAATGAGGATGCTCAGAGCCTTTGGTATTTGGTATGTGATAGGTCAGACGAAGCTTTCCGTCCTTATCGGTAAAGACCATACCGTGACCTCCGTCATTATCCACCAGGGGAGGAAGATGGACGAAGTCAGTGCCTATTTCACCGCCTGTGAAGCGCACAAGACATTCGGCATACTGACCTTTTATATAGGTGGACCAGAGCATTAATAATTCATCATCTTCAGTACGGTACATAAAGGGACCGTCTGTTATGCGGTGCTCGAGCTTTGATTTGCTTTCGTCTGCCCAGTAGGGCTCAGAGGCCTTAAAGAGAGTCACCGGCTTGCCTGTCATTTCCGTAAGGTCATCGCTTAAGGGAGCGTAGCAGATAGTGCCGTCGATAATCTGGGTATGCTCGTGGCAGAAAACTATGTAAGGCTTACCCTCTCTGCTGATGTAAAGAGTGCCGTCAAGACATTCCCATTCTGCGGGAGTTACGGGGCCGCGGCTGTGGGGAATGAAGGGACCGTAGGGACTGTCGGCGCGCAGAACGAAGGTCGCTCTCATACCGCAATCCTTTCTCGTAAAGGTGGCAAACATATAATATTTTCCATTATATTTGTGTACCTCGGGAGCCCAGTTTACCATAAAGTTCATACGGTATCTTTTAGAATTGAAGCATTCCTGAGGTCTGCTCCAGTTAATGAGATCGTCGGAGATGTAAACATCGAAGCCGCCTGTCTTTATGCCGAAATTATTCGCTCTCGTGCCGTACATATAGTATCTGCCGTTTTCGCAGAGGATGAAGGGATCACGGATGTTTATATCCTTGCATGAGAGTACTGCTTTTTTTCTGAACTGCTGAAATAATTTCATTTTGATTGCCCCATTTCTTTTTTTATAATAACATTGTACCATTTCAGAAAATAAAATCAAGACAAACAGAAGCTTTTCTGCATTATCGGGAATGGTGAGCTTAAAATATACTGTAGTTGGATGGTTTGGAATCACATTCAGACAATGGAATGAGTTTATGCGAAACAGTCCGTTTCGTACCTTTATCAGAATTATTGAACAGTTTTAACGATAATGTTCGATTTAAATCAAGTCAACGAGTTACTGTTGCGACACTGTGTTGCAAATTAACAATTAGTTCATAATGAAGTCAAGGTGTTAGCAACCTTAATGTTATAATAGATGATAGTATTTCTAAAAGGTAAGAAACAAATGTCGTGGTGAAAAACAGGAGTGATATTTTGAATAATAAGTTTTCAACAGTCAGACAGCTTGCTGAATACGCGGTAAGTAAATATGCAGAAAAGGATTTTTGCCGATATATCATTGACGGTGAAGTAAAAGCAAAAAGCTATAAAGAATTCTTTGAGGATTCTCTCGCAGTTTGCAGATATATACGCTCTGTAAATCCGGCGCATATTCATATCGCTTTTATAGGAAAGACCAACTATGAATATATCGCCTGCCTTACAGGTATGATTTTCAGCGGTAATACGGTCGTACCCTTTTCTCCGGATATAAGTGTCGAAGAAGCTTCTGTGCTTTTTGATGATGCAGATGCAGATGTGCTTTTTTGTGAGGAAGAGTTTCTCCCGAAAGCTGAAAAAATCAAAGAAAGCTACGGCGGACTTAAAGCAGTCATTTCTTTAGGCGACAGAGAATGGTTTGAAAATATATTCCGTACATATAATTCCTCCTCAGAATACGCATCACTTTCAGCTGTTGAGGAAGAGCCCGATGACTGCTCACTCATTATTTACACATCAGGCACGACGGGAAAGAGAAAGGGCGTTATGCTCACGAACCGTAACCTTGCATCTAATTCAAGCTACGATGCTTACAGTATGGATGAGGGTGATATAAGCTTATCCGTGCTGCCTATGCATCATGTTTTCTGCTATGCCTGCGATGTGCTTAAAACGCTTTATGACGGAGGCTGTCTTTGCCTTAACGGGGCGCTCAGTGAGCTATATAAGAATATACTTATTTTCGAGCCTACCATTATGCGTATTGTTCCTGCTATGTGCAAATCAATACTTACTAAAATTAAAATCACCGAAAGAAGAAATCCAAACCTTTCAAAGCGTGAAGCTGCAGAAAAAATTGTGGGCAGAAATTTCAGACGAATGATAGCCGGCAGTGCGTTCTTAAGTCGGGCGGTTATCGATGAGCTTGCTCTTTACGGTATAACTGCGAGACAGGGCTACGGTATGAGTGAGTGCAGTCCGAGAATAACAACATCAGATTTTTCAGAAAACAATAAATATTCAAACGGCATAATCATCGGTGTTGACGAGGTAAGATGCGTTGACGGCGAAATTCAGGTAAAGGGCCCCAGTGTAATGAAGGGTTATTACAAAATGCCTGAAGAAACTGCAAACGCCTTTACTGCTGACGGCTTCTTGCACACAGGCGATCTCGGTTATATAAAAGACAATCACATTTATCTTGTGGGCAGAAGAAAGAATCTCATTATTCTTTCAAACGGTGAAAACATCTCTCCCGAAGAGATTGAGAATAAGTTTGCCGATTTTACGGAGGTAAAAGAGGTTATTGTTTACGGTGAAAATGATAAATTGATAGCTGAGATTTACCACGATGATGCTTTTCTTGCTCAGAAGGATGCCGATGAGATAAGGAATATTCTTGCTGAAATTGTGGACAAGGTTAATATGCAGCTCAATTCCGACAGAGCTATTTACGATTTCAGGATAAGAGAAAAGCCCTTTGAAAGAACATCAACGGGTAAAATAAAACGAACAGAATTTTATTATTAAGAGGTGAAATATATGACAGAAATTAAGCTTAAAAACGGCGAAACAGTCAGGGCGTATCCTCTTACGGGCTCACAGAATATGATGTATCTGATGTCACTCAAATACGGCTCAGGCTATCCCGTAAATAATATCGGCTGCGGATATTACTGGAAGGGCGACTATGATAAGGGCGAGATGAAAGCTTCAATTTATGAGGCTGTCAGACGATGTGATACAATGCGTCTTCGCTTCGTTATGGGTAAAAAGCTGCAGCTTCATCAGTATGTTACCGAAAAAAGTGAGCTTTTAGTCGATGAGTGGGATTACAGCGATATGACCGTTGAAGAAGCACAGGAAAAGCTTACGGCTTATTCGAGAAGCAATATTCCTATGTTCAATTGCGAAATACATAAAATAGTTCTCATCAGATTCAAGGACGGATACCACGGTATATTTATGAAAATTCACCACCTTGCAATGGATGCCTATTCCATTAAGGTGTTTATCAATGACATAATCGGAATTTATAAGCACAGAACACAGGGTACCGCATATCCGAAGCCGATGAGAGAATATATTCCCGTGCTCGAAAAAGAGCTTTCATACGAAGACTCTGATCAGTGCAAAATTGACAGGCAGTATTGGTTTGATTCTCTTGCAAAATCATCGGAGCCTATATTCACGGACTTTATGCTTGAAAGCAGACTTAAGGCTCAGCAGCTGAAAAAGCCGGAACAGCGCTTTGCTGATATACATTCAGGATTACCTGATGCTGACACAATAAGATTCAGCATGAGTACAGAAAACAGCGGGAAGCTGTTGAGGCTGTGTGACGAAAGGAATCTTTCAGTATTTTCTCTCGTTTCGATGGGTGTACGTACGGCACTTTCCTGCTTCAACGATAATCAGGAGGATGTATCATTTAAGATGATTATCAACCGCCGAGGTACCGTAGACGAGAAAAAATCAGGCGGGCTCCGCATAAATTTCCTGCCTATGAGAAGCATCGTTAAGTCAGAAATGACCTTTACTGAGGGTATCAATCTTATTTCTCAGGTGCAGAATGAAATGTATCTTCATTCCGCTCTTTCCTTTCTTGGTATGCTTAAGGAAAGACATAAATCAATGTCCAAGGATGCTAAATTTGACTCAACCTATGACAGCTTCGGTCTTTCCTATCAGCCTATGATGAAAATGGTAACCATAGACGAGGAAATGGCACAGTCGGTAAAGAGCATCTGGTACAACAACGGCGCTATAATGATACCCTTGTATGTTACCGTGTGTCACAGAGCAGTTGACGGAGGATTTGATTTTATCTTTGAGTACCGCCGTGAGCAGGAGGCTGAGTACGATCTTACCGTGCTTTACAGCAAAATTGAAAAGGCTCTTTTAATCGGTGCCGAAAGCCCCGATATTACAGTCGGTGAAATATTAGAACAGATAAAAGTTACTCAGGAAGAAAGGAATGGAAAACCGGAATGCAAATCTTCGAAAGACTTGTTGAAATCATTGAAAACTACGTGGAAGCTGACGAAATCAAGACTGAAGACAGTTTTAAGCTTGATCTCGGCATGAGCTCATTTGATACTATGTGCATGGTGGCAGAAATAGAATCAGTATTGGGAGTGAAGCTGACCGCCTCAGATTTTATAAAGTATAAGACCGTCGGTGAAATGGCCGAATATATAGGAACGCTTTGCTGAGGCTGTAGCAGTATAACCGAAACCTTTAAGTGATTATCCCGAAAATATACTCACCCACACATATAAAAACAGCGTTGCAGACGGTAGGCATCTACCCTAACTGCAACGCTTGTTTTTATAAACCCTTACGGTACAAGGGAAAACCTCAATAAAACAACAATACCACCATCGATACGATTGTATCAACAGTGGTACTTTCTTTGAAAGGAGCTTCAATAGTTGATACAGTGTAACTGAAATGAAGATGTGCTGTACATTTATACGGCAATTTCGGATATTCCTTAATTAACACAATTTTCACAATTCATTGTGTTAATTTGGATTTTTTCATTTTAAACTGACCATTATAATTTGGATGAATGGGTGTATGAAAATGAAAAAATACGAATGGATGAGAAATGATACCGCGGCAATAATGTTTTCTGCAATCGATGACAGCTGTAATTCCCGTAAGAATTGAAAGTTCAGAAGAAAACGGTGTTGAAGACAAGACAGAGACTGCACCTAAAATGTGTGACAAATGCGGAGTAAGAATCGGTGAAGAATATTCAAACTGTCCTCTCTGTGACGGTGAGCCCACCATAACCGACAGTAAAGACGAATATTTCAGAACAGCTTTATATCCTCAGCCCTACAAGAAGATAAAGCATAAATATTCTGCGGGTGTAAGCTTTGATTTATCTTTGGAAAAATTAAAAGCATATTTTATTCTCCAGCCGTAATAATACTATGAATTCCTCCGTACACCATAAAAATCTCTTAAGGCGAAAAGGCAACGAAAAGCTCGTTGTCTTTTTGCCATTGTTGAAAAATCAAAACTTATTGTGATATAATATTCTAAACAGTAAAAAAGGCGGTGCTGAAATGAATGAAAAAATAATGATTATCGATGACGAAAAAGATATTGTTTTTTTACTTCGTGATTATTTTACTTTTAACGATTATGATGTTGTAACAGCATATGACACTGCAGAGGCTTCTGAAAAGTTATCTGAAAAACCTGATCTTATTCTTCTCGACATTAATATGCCGATAAAAAACGGCCTGGATTTCTGTAAGCAGATACGGAATCAGACTGACGCACCTATAATATTTCTTACTGCGAGAGCAGAGGAAACTGATATTTTGGCGGGTCTGAATGTTGGCGGTGACGATTATATAACTAAACCCTTTAATATCCGAGAGCTTCTGGGTCGTGTTCAGGCTCATCTGCGCCGCGAAAAAAGATCAAAAAATGAAAAAGAAGCTCAAAATGACGGACTGATAATAAATTATTCGGGAATGAATGTTACATTAAATGGCGTATCCGTTAAATTAACAAAAACCGAATTTGAAATTATAGAGCTTCTTTCGCTTAACCCGGGGCAGGTATTCAGCAGGGAAAAAATATATGAAAATGTTATCGGATATGATGCTGACGGTGACAATAGTGTCATAACAGAGCATATAAGAAAAATCAGGAAAAAATTTGCTGATGCAGGAAGAGATTCCTATATAGAAACCGTCTGGGGGTTAGGATATAAATGGGTAAAATAACATTAAAAAATTTTCGTCAAAATATCAAAATGAGACCTTCATTTTTTATTTATGTTTTTGTATACCTTCTTGCAGCACTTGCTCTTTCGGTAATAACGGTTCATATTGTTGACACCTTTGTATCTACGGTGTCAGTATATTATATCGACGCGAACGAAGATATCGACAGAATAAACACCGACTACGATGAGGATGTTTATATAGCTGTAGAAATGATCGATGATGATTTTAACGATGATGATTCCGACGCAATTCTGTTTTACAGCAGAAACTGGATTGTTATAGCGATACTTATTTTTTATTTTCTGTTTGGAATTCTCGCCTCGGCATATACTTTTTTCAGAAATAAATTAAATATTCCCTTGACTCAGCTCGAAAATGCAGCACAGAAAATTTCTGAAAAAAACCTTGATTTTGAAATCGGATATTCCGGCAACGACGAAATGGGAAAGCTTTGTGAGTCATTTGAAATAATGAGACAGCAGCTTGTAAAAAACAATATCGAAATGTGGAATATGATAGAAGAGCAAAAGAGAGTTCAGCATATTCTTGCTCACGACATAAGAACACCGCTGACCGTAACAAAAGGCTACACTGATGTTCTTCTGGAATATATCCCTCAGGGTAAATGCAGTCAGGAAAAAATCCTCGAAACTCTGGAATGTATTAACAGAAATACTATCCGTCTCGAAAACTTTGTTAACCGCATCAGCGATATGCAGAAATTAGATGAGATGAAGGTTTGCTGGGAAGAAACTGATATTCATACTCTTTTTGAAGCCTTAAAAGAAAACGCAACCATAATCTGCAGGGATAAAAGACTGACATTTACAAGTGAAAGCAACTGTAAAACTGTTTTTACGGACGGAGCAGTTCTCGAGCAGATAGTTACAAATCTTGTTTCAAATGCTGTACGGTATGCCAAAAATGAAATTAAACTTGACTGCAGATGTACCGATGAACGCATAATTATAACGGTATCGGATGACGGAAACGGCTTTACTGATGAAGCACTCGAGCGTGCATCGGAACCGTATTTCACTGAAGAAGACAAAACAAACGGTGTTCATTACGGCTTAGGTCTCGCTATATGCAGGGAGCTTTGTGAAAAGCTTGATGGAAAAATCAGTTTTTATAATAATAACGGTGCAGTTGTTTCTGTTATAGTTCAATAATGAAGAAAAATCTCCACTGAGATGGCAGGTATGCTATCCGGTGGGGATTTCACAATTTATTTATATTTAATTGTGTAAAAACAGAGAATAAACCTTTAATATTATTACAGAAAATGATATAGGAAGGAATATGAAAATGACTATAATTAAATCTCATCCCTTCGGAATACAAAGAAAAATCGTCGCCAATATGACAGCAGATTCCAACAGAAATATCCCTCATGTTACATATATGTATGAAGCTGATGTAACGGAGTTTTTCGAATACTATAAGCAATTAAATGCAAATAATCCTGCCGACAGAAAGGTGACATTTAATACTGTGATTTTAAAGGTTATAGCAGAGGCTCTCAAGAAAGTTCCGCAGCTGAACGCACATCTTGACTTTAACAGAAAGCTCGTAAGAGGTAAGCTTCATATTATCAAGGAAATCAATATTACTATGCCTATGATTTTTCCTAACGGAGAAATGATGACGGTAAATTTAATTGACTTTGGTAATAAAAACATTTATGAAATGACCGAGTACATCGATAATCTGAAAAAGAAAATGGATAACTCAAATCTTGAGCATGCTATGTTTGAGGTATCATTAAGAGATACTCTTATCGAGCTTGCAAAGGGACATCCTATATTGGCTTTTTACAGAGCTATCGGTTCTCTGACGGGTAAAGACAGGCTCAGATTTAAAGCAGACGAACTGAAAAAGCATTATTCGGTTCCTAGACACAAGAGAGTAACAGTTGATGATCTTAAGCAAGGCACTGTTATGGTTACTAACTTCGGCTCACTTTATCCCAAACAGAAGGGAGCCGGTGCAATGCTCGAAATCATACCGCCCCAGGTTACAGCCTATGCAATCGGTGCAGTTACAAAAAAGCCTGTTGTAGTAACTGAAGACGGTGAGGATAAAATTGTAATCCGTTCTATTCTTCCCATTTGTATTGCCTTTGACCACAGAGCCTTGGATTTCGATGACATTATTCCGATGATAAAGACTTTTGATGAAATTTTTTCTGATTTCAGCTCGATTTTTTCAGAATAATCGGCAAATATTCAAATAAAGTAAAAGCTACAGATCTGTTTTCAGACTTGTAGCTTTTGCTTTATTATATGTGCTTTTGAATCAGCCGCCAGCTGCAGGTGAAAGAAGCCATACCTCGTCACCGTCGGAAAGCTTCTTTCCTTTTCTCATACATCTTTCACCGTTTACGTATACTACGGCATCTCCGAATTCAAGGCTTTTGTGAAGCTCAAGAGCCTTATTGACGGGCTTTATGTATTTGACATTGGGGTCGTTTTTCATCTCTTCCAGCTTTGCCAGGTTTTCATAATATCCTTTTTCCATTTTCTCGGATATTTCCTTGAAAAGCGCCTTTACGGTTTCAGCTTCGGTTTCAATATATCCGAAGCCCGTAGTAGTTCTGATTACACCGAAAATTTTAACCTTTACCATAAGGGTAAACCTCCTTTGCACATTCGGGGAGTCTGATTCCGAGCTTTTTAATCATTCTGATCGTAGGTGCGCCATCCTTCCAGCCACGGATAATATAATAGCTCTTTTTCATTTTTTCAAGAGGCACCTTTGTTCTCTTGTCTCCCGGTACCTGTTCTTCATCGGTAAGTCGCTTGGGAAGAGTGTCTGTATCCTTGCCGACGGGAAGTCCGAGGATAATATTTGCAAGTCTTTCAACATTGTATCCGTATGCACCGGTTTTTATGAATGAGCCCGCAGTGTAGTGTAAGCCTGTTGAAGCGTTAAGAACACGAGGATATTGAACAAGGGGAATGTTTACGGATAATATCCAGGGGAACTGTAAAGCAAGATATAAAATAGGTGTTGAATATTTGAAAACAGTCTGTACTGCTCTTGTGAGAAGACTTGTAGGCTTATTAACAATAAACCAGGGAAGGATAGCGTAGGAAGTAAATACACAGAAGCCTGCTGCGGAGGCGCCCTCCATAACATTCTGGAATGTAATTGCAAGACCTGCTTTTCCCTTGGGAGTATATGAGTCCATATTGAGACCGAGACCCTCTAAAACAACCATATAGCCTGCGTTAAGGTGACAGCCGCCTCGGTTAGAGGTTGCATAGCCGAGACCGTGTCCGACAGCTCCTCTGGGCTCATAAGCGGCAAGCTCAAGTCCTTTTGCATGAATAGCGAAATCCTTACCGCCGAAGCGTTCGCTCATTCTTTTTGTACCTTCAGCGAGAATATCACCGATACCTCTTCTGTATGCTATGTCATGGAATACATCACTTAAATTATCGGTTTTACCAAATTCAAGACCGCAATCCCATAAGCCCTTTTCGTTAAGCTCCATAGCAAAAGCGATTGAACCGGCCGCAGAGATTGTATCAATACCGAGTTCGTCAAGCTCGTAGTTCCACTTGATGATTTTTTCAATATCGTCATTCATAAGATTGGGACCGAGAAGTCCGAGTGTTTCAAGCTCGGGTCCCTTGATGTTCTTACCTTCAAACCTTACACGTCTTTCGCACTTCATCGGGCAGGAAT
>CALCHE010000144.1 GCA_937901145.1 uncultured Clostridia bacterium | reverse complement strand
TGAAGGTACCGCTTTCGGTCATAAGGGGGAAGTCACCCATGTATACTTCGCTTTCTTTTACCTCGCCTGTTTCCTTATTATAAAGGCGTACGGTGAGTCTCATGGGAGCAGAGTATGTGGTGTCTCTCTCTTTACATTCCTTAACGGTGTACTTGGGTTTGTCGTCCATACGGTAGTCAACGAAGGAAAGAACTAAATTACCGCTGTAGTCGGTAATATCAGACATATCCTTGAGAACTTCCTTAAGACCGATGTCGATGAACCATCTGTAAGAATCCTTCTGAACCTGGATAAGATTGGGCATCGGCATAACTTCTTTGATTTTACCGAAGCTCTTTCTTACGTTTGTTCCGAGTTTTACGTCGGTTACGTTTACCATTGGCTTATCACTCCATATCTTTATTATTTTCCTCGCCGTGAGGAATTTGCTTACATAGATTTTTTTAAAAAATGTCTTGACATTCCCACAAATAAATGTTAATATTCAATTGTGGAAAGAGTCACTAAGGCATAATTACACATTATATGTTCTGATATGATAACATATTAATGTTTTTATTGTCAAGTGTTTTTTCCGTATTTTTTTATATTTATGGGATTTTTTCGCATAAAACAGTACTTTTACCGCTCTGAGAGGCGGATTTTTTCTTTTTTGGGCAAAATTTCAAGCATTAAAATAAAAGAACACTCCCCTGTTCCGAAAAAGACAAGGGAGTGTATTTTTCTGTTTTTGAACGATTCAGCACTGCAAACACACGGTTAAGTGTGTTTTTCTTGATTTTATATCAGATCATAGCTGAACTCGAAATCAGCACTTTCACCGGCTATACGCAGAGAAACATTACCGGAAGGATTTTCGAGAGTGTAGGACTGCAAAAGCTCGTTGAGCTTAAACTCGTGGACGATTTCATCATTATGTACGAGAACTACCCTGAAGTTACCCTTCTCTACCTGAAGATTATACAGGGTTATATCGAAGCGGTTACCGTAGATATTGTCTGAAAAAATTTCAGCAACACCTGTAAACTTATCCGATTTGTAGGTAGGAAGGTTATTGAAAAGCTCATTTGACTCGGTGAAATTAAGAGCACCGACATCCATTTTTATGATATTGGAGTCATTTATTTCCTGCAGCTTATAAATATCGGGGCCGTTCAGATCCTCGATATGCTCTATATCCGTAGCAAACATCCACACTGCGAACACAGCAATGAAAACGACAACACCCACACAGGTAAGTATTTTTTTAATTCCTGTCATACTCTTACCACTCCCTCCTTTTAAGGATCAAGGTTTATGCTGAAGCCTTTGCCGCCTCCGACGGTTCCGCCGCTCGAAGCAGTAACAGAGGGCATATAAGGCATAATTCTTTCAGCAAGGCTTACAGCGGGCATAGACTGAACATATACCCTACCGGGTCCTGTGATAACAGTGTTGAAAATACCTTCACCGCCGAAAAGAGCATTTTTCAGACCTTTTACAGCCTGCACATCCATAGTACATCCCTCTGTCATAGCAGCGAGATAACCGCTGTCAACTATTATGCTTTCCCCCACTCCAAGGTCATACTCTTTGCAGTAGCCGTCAATTTCTATAAATACGGTACCGTTACCTGACACCTTCTGCATAATAAATCCTTCACCACCGAAAAAGCCGCCTAATCTTTTCTGAAAATAAACAGAAAGATCGAGGCCCTTTTCCATAGCAAGGAAAGCTGATTTCTGTAAAATTATGCTGTTACCGGGTGTTACCTCATAAGGGATGATTTTACCGGGAAGAGCTGCACCGAAGGCTATAAGACCTGTACTGCCCTGTGATGTATACTCATTCATAAAAAGTGATTCACCGGTAAACAGTCTACCGAGAGCCTTTTTTATACCTCCGCCTGAATTTGTGTTCATCTGCATATTCGGAGTCATCCAGCTCATAGCACCGCTCTGGGTACAAAGGGTCTGACCCGGTTCGGGATAACAGATAAGCACAGGGAGACTGCCGCCTTCAATTTCATATTTAATCATAATTTTTTCTCCTTTTTAATTATTCTTTTCAGTTTAAGTTTAACATTACTCGCTTTCTGTGTCAATATTTTTCACATAAAAACACCGCAGATTTCACTCTGCGGCATAATTATGTTATACTCCGAAAATACTGATTATTGCATTTATGATACTGATGAAAAAATCAATTATTTTAGCGAAAGGATTTTTAAAGGATATCACTGTGTCAGAGCTGAGTGTCTGAGATGAAAGCCAGGTAATAAAGCCTTCGGGATAAGTGAGATTTACACTGTTACCCTGACCGTCAACAGTAGTCATAGCCTTGTACTCACTGCCGTCATCCATAAACAGGTCATTAAGCACAGGTGTCCATGTGTTATGAACCTCATCCGTCTGAAGACCTCCGCCTGTTCCGTAGTAAGCGGAAAAGCTGGACCAACGGTTATTCTGAGGATTTTCAGAATACTTGTTAAGATAAGAAAAGTATGTTTTTACCGATGCATTTGAAAGCTGAGGGTAATTATCGTTACTGTTATTGAATACCCAGACAGCAGTCTTTGAAAGAGCTTTAAGCTCTGTGTTGGTGGGAATGTAAACAGGTGAAATGGGAAAAATAGCCGCAAAAATCTCGGGATACGTCGCTGCTATTTTATAAGTACCCTTACCGCCCATGGAGTTACCGCCTACATAAATACGGTCGGAATCGATATTTTTTCCGTATTCCTCAATAAAATCGTCGAGAACCTTTTTAGCCTTTTCTACTCCGAAATCCCACGCAAGGTTAATGCTGTTTGTCTGATCACGGGGCAAAAGAAGAAATGCTCCTCCCGCACCGACAAATCTTGACTGAAATTCATCGGTAGAAAACTTATAAATATCACTGTTGTAAAGCTGATGACGGGGATATTCACCAGATGAATTTCCGTGAAGCCAGAGAATGAGAGGATATTTGGTTTCATCATTCTCATCCTTTACCGGTGAGAAATAAACGTAATCGAGTACACTTTGTCCGTCCTCAAATTTTTCAAACGACGCTTCGGGTCCCTGTGTAATCGACACTGCAGAGGCACTCACGGAAAGCGACATAATAATAAGTGCTGAAAGCAAAAGAGAAATTATCTTTTTCATAGCTCAATCTCCTCAGTTAATATTCTGTTAATAATTATAGCCATCTACCTGTACGTTGTCAATGCTAACAAGAAAATTTAATAATCTCATCAAAGAAACACAACAAGAGACTGTTGCAGTAAGATGCATAAGGCGTACATAGGTACTCCGAGAGGGTGAAAAAACGACCAAAAAATCAAAAATTATTATATGTAACACTTTTTTCCATATAACAACAAAACAGATATGTTTTACGTTATTTGCAAACTTAAACACACCTGTTTTTTTGTTTTTATTTTTAATCTGCGCTTACTGCAACAGTCCCTTATAATTGAATTATAAATCCTTAAGATGTTTGCTTCTGGAGGGATGACGGAGCTTTCTGAGAGCCTTGGCTTCAATCTGTCTGATTCTTTCTCTGGTAACATTGAATGCCTTACCAACCTCTTCGAGTGTCTGAGGTGTGCCGTCACGAAGGCCGAAGCGAAGACGTAAAACCTCTGCCTCTCTCGGTGTAAGAGTTTCGAGTACCTCATTAACCTTAGCCTTAAGGAAGGTCATAGCAGCTGCATCGGCAGGTGAAAGAGCATCCTCATCGGGGATGAAGTCACCAAGATGGCTGTCCTCCTCTTCACCGATGGGAGTTTCGAGGGAAACAGGCTCCTGAGAAATGCGGAGAATGTCACGGACCTTCTCAGTCTGCATGCCGAGCTCCTTTGCGATGTCCTCAGGTGAAGGATCCTTACCGTCACGGTGAAGAAGCATATTGCTTGTCTTTTTAACCTTATTGATGGTTTCTACCATATGAACGGGAATACGGATGGTTCTGCCCTGATCTGCGATAGCACGGGTGATAGCCTGTCTTATCCACCAGGTAGCATAGGTAGAGAACTTGAAGCCCTTGGTGTGGTCGAACTTGTCTACAGCCTTGATAAGACCTAAGTTACCCTCCTGGATAAGGTCGAGGAACATCATACCTCTGCCCACATATCTTTTAGCTATAGAAACAACGAGACGGAGGTTTGCCTTGGTAAGAATTTCCTTGGCTTCCTTATCGTTATTTGAAATACGGATAGCAAGATCTATCTCTTCCTCGGGAGAAAGAAGGGGCACTCTGCCTATATCCTTAAGATATACCTTTACAGGGTCATCGATAACGCTTTTCGGGTCGGCTGCAGCGATAGAAGAATTATCGTAATCCTTCGGAAGGTCAATGTCAATGGAAATATTTTCGAGAATTTCGTCACTGAGGTCATCGACGATTTCTACGCCTGCTGCCTCAAGCTTCGAATAAACCTTCTCCATTTCGTCCACATCCACATCGGCCTCTACGAGAACGGTGTCAATGTCTGTGGAATTGAGCTTACCTGTAGCCATACCTCTGTCGATAAGCGCTTTGATTAATGAATTTTTTTCCTGATTGTCCATATTTATATATCCTTTCTGTTATATACCTTGTTATGTGGCTCAGAAGCCTTTTTTCTGCTGCTTTATCAGAGCAAGAAACTCTTCGTCGCTTAATGCTCCCGCAGAAACATTCTGCAGTCTTTTCGCACTTTCTTCTCTCATCACCTGAACACAGTCAGCGCAGAATTTGAAGGTGTGTCTGAGACTCTCATTCTTTTTGATTATCTGCACGAAGGTGTTCATTTCATCGTCTGCAAGCTCCTGTGAAAACGAAGTAAGCTCCAGACTTCTGTGTTCATCTATTTTTTCCGCTAAAAGGGAAAATATTCTGCCGTGAACCTTTACGGAGAAATCCTCTGCGGTAACCTCGCCCTTCATCCTCCTGTAATAGTCGGGATTACGGTAAACGGCACCGAGCAGCTGCTCCTCTGCAGTTATCGCCCTTATGTTGGTATCGTTTTTCAGAGCAAGCTTCGAGTTACGGCTCATAGCATCCTGCTGAATCTTTCTGTATTTTTCGCCCTGCTCCTTTTTCTGAGTCCGTCGTCGGAACTGATCGATACGAACAGCGATTTTTGCTTTGTCCACCTTAAGCTCCTCGGAAAGACGGGATGTATATATATCCTGAGCAATTACACTTGTTTTGGCTAAGACCTCAGCGACCTTTTCCAGATATTTCATTTTTCCGTCACTGGTAGTAAGGTCGAAGTCCTTACGAAGTCTCAGAAGCTCAAATTCTATATCATTTGCCGCTCCGTCGATAAGACTGCGATAGCGCTCGGGACCGAATTTTTTCAGTATTTCGTCCGGGTCCTTACCGCCCTCGAGACGGATAACCCTGACCTTCATACCGATGGATGAAAAGATGCCTATAGCTCTGTCAGTAGCCTTCTGTCCTGCGTCATCAGCATCGTAGGAAAGAATAATCTCATCCGTATATCTTGCCAGAAGGTGTGCCATTTCACTCGTCAGTGCCGTACCGAGACAGGCTATAACATTATCAAAGCCTGCCTGATGCAGTGAGATGGCATCCATATAGCCTTCAACTAAAATCAGACTTTTTTCCTTGGTGCTTTTGGCCATATTCAGTCCGAAAACACCGAGGCTTTTTTTGTAAACAAGAGTGTCTGAGGAGTTAATATATTTCGGCTTACTGTCGTCGAGAACACGTCCGCCGAAGGCAACCACATTACCTCTGACATCGATAATCGGAACCATAACTCTGTTACGGAAGGAATCGTAAAAGCTGACCTTACCGTTTTTCTCACTTTTGTTGGCAAGATTGGCCTCATACAGCTCTTCATAGCTATAGCCCTTACCTCGCATATAGGTCAGAAGATTACGCCATCCGTCGGGAGCATAGCCTAAGCCGAAGCGGATTATGGTGCCCTTTTTCAGACCGCGCTCCTTATAATAATCGAGACCGGCTTTCCCCTGCTCCTCGAAAAGACAGGTATTGAAAAAGCGTGCTGCCTCTTTATTTATTTCGTACATTCTTTTTCTTTTTTCAGCCAAAGAGTTATCATAGCCCTCACTGGGCATCACCATACCGCATCGGTCGCATAAAAGTCTTACCGCTTCCGTATAGTCGAGATTTTCCGCACGGCGGATAAAGGATGTTACATCTCCGCCCGCTCCGCAGCCGAAGCAGAAAAAGCTCTGACTTTCGGGATATACCGTGAAGGAAGGTGTCTTTTCATTATGAAAAGGACAAAGACCGACAAGATTTTTACCGCGTCGCTTAAGAGGAGTATATGATGATATTATCTGCTCGATGTCGCTTCTCATACGAAGCTCAGCGAGAAATTCATCGGAAAATCTTTGTGCCATAATCACACCGTCCTTTCTTTAAAATGCAGAATGCAAAATGCAAAATGCAGAATTGTAGTCGCGGATTTACCGCATTATTTTTTAACATTATTTACCGCGCAGAAATTCAGGCAGTAAAAGTAAAGTATCAGGTTATATATTGATGTATAGTTGTCAGTGTTCGGTGAAAACATGCGGATAATATCCGCCCCTACGATGAGGGCAGTTTTATTTTTATTTGCGGACACGCAAGCCGTGTCACTACGGAAATCTATCCGTAAAAACGGCGGTGTGTCGTTCCTTGTTTTATGAAATCTCACACGCAATTCTGCGTTCTGCATTCTGCATTCATCAGTAGTTCCAGCCTTTAGGAACGAAATAGTCGCCGTAGACCTTAAGAACATAATCGTCGGTCATACCTGCTATGTAGTCACAGGCAGCTCTTTCAGTGCCCTCCTGCCAGGCTATAGTTATGTATTCATTCGGCAGCTCATTGGGATTTGATACGAAAAATTCGTAAAGTGCCTGTATAAGCTTTATGGCCTTGCCTTCCTCACTTTTACAGGCAGGGTTAGTGTAAACCCTGTCAAACATAAATTCGTGAAGCATATCAAAGGCTGACTGTATATCGCGGTCAAGAACGATTTCATCTTTAGTATTCTCGATAGCGGACACTACGAGAGTGTTTATTCGCTGACTTTTGGTTTCGCCTAAAATTTTTCTGGCTTCAGCAGGAATGTTTCCCTCAGTTATGATGCCGCCTCTTACCGCATCGTCGATATCGTGATTTATATAGGCTATTCTGTCAGCAAGCTTTACTATTCTGCCCTCGAGAGTGGATGCCTCCTCGCCTCTCGTGTGACAGAGAATGCCGTTTCTTACTTCGTAGGTAAGGTTGAGTCCCTTGCCTTTATTTTCTAAAAAATCCACCACTCGAAGGCTCTGCTCGTAATGCTTGAAGTCTCCGGGATAAATTTCATTAAGTGCTCTTTCGCCTGCATGGCCGAAGGGTGTGTGTCCCAGGTCGTGTCCGAGCGCTATAGCCTCGGTAAGAGTTTCGTTAAGAGAAAGACCCATAGCTATGGTGCGGGCTATCTGTGAAACCTCGAGAGTATGGGTAAGGCGTGTTCTGTAGTGTGCGCTGTCCGGAGCAAGAAAAACCTGGGTTTTATGCTTCAGTCGTCTGAAAGCAGGACAGTGAATTATCCTGTCTCTGTCTCTCTGAAAGGCTGTTCTTACAGGACATTCCTCCTCGGGAGTCTGTCTTCCCTGAGTATTTTCACAGAGAAAGCCATACTGAGAAATAGTTTTTCTTTCATTTTCCAGAGATCTGAGTCTGATATGAGACATTTTATCACCCCTTTAAATATATATACGCAAAAAATTTCTTTTTTCCCCTAAATTTTTAAAATTAAATTTCACAGAATTTTTCATCTGTTACCTGACAGTCAAATCTTCCGTTCGAAACATCGATAAGCTTCGCTCTGAAGGAGTCGAGCAAACCCTCGGGAATACGGAAGGTTACGGTGACATTATCGGTAAACTCCGTATCCTCGACTATGCCACCGCATTCGCAGATAAGAGGAACGAGTCTGCCGTAAAAATTATAATCAGCTGTGGCTTTTACTATCTTGCACAGAGACATAGTTATAATTCCGCCTGAGTCAAGAGCTATCTTGGCTCCGTGAGAATATGCTCTGACTAAACCGCCTGCTCCCAGCATTATGCCGCCGAAATAACGGGTCACTACCACACAGCAGTCGGTCACATCCTCCTTTAAAAGCACGTCCAGACAGGGAATGCCCGCCGTGCCCTGAGGCTCACCGTCATCGCTGAAGCGGCGCACTCCGCCCTCACGCAGAACATAAGCATAAACATTATGGGTGGCATCCCAATGCTTTGATTTTATGCTGCTGATGAAATCAAGTGCCTCCTGCTGTGTTTTCACAGGCTTTACATAGCCGATAAAGCGGGACTTTTTGACGATGAATTCATCATTATTTTCAGTTTTTATCGTACGGTATTCAGCCACGGTGTACCTCCTTGGTAATACTTTGCGTTATGAGTAAAAATGAAAATAAGACGATACAAAAAATGCATCGTCTGATTTACATAAAAGATAATTATTTGCTGAGATTGAAACGCTTATTGAATCTGTCAACACGTCCGCCTGTATCAACAAGCTTCTGCTTACCTGTGAAGTAAGGATGGCAGTTTGAGCAGATATCAACGTGAAGATCCTTCTTTGTTGAACCTGTTGTGATTACAGCACCGCAAGCACACTTAACCTGTGTCTCCTCGTAGTTGGGATGAATACCGTTTTTCATTATTTGTCACCTCTTTCGGGCATAATTATTACATTAACGGGTGATAGTATAGCATAGATAAAAAGAAAAATCAACATTTTTTCAAAAATATTTCAATATTTTTTCTTTTTTTTTGATAGACCCAATATAAATTATTTCTTGCACGCGTAGCGGCTACATAAGCTAAACGTATTTCTTCATCTTTCCACATATTTGCTCCAATAACAATTACATTATTAGCTTCAAGTCCTTTTGCCGTATGGATAGTTAAAATTTTTACTGCATCAGAATTGACTAATTCTTCCAACTCATTAAAGCTCTTTCCACCGCGTTTAAAAGTAATATTTGGAATACGATAACTATCTAATATATATTTTACTGATTCAATTTGGTCATTAGTTCTA
>CALCHE010000143.1 GCA_937901145.1 uncultured Clostridia bacterium | reverse complement strand
ATTTTAAGGAGGTGAAAATCCAATGACAAAGAAAAATCACGACGTGATTGTCAAATGGTTGTTTGTATAGGAAGAATGTATCAATGAAGATGACATTACAGAGTGTTATTGAATTCTTACATCCTTCCTTGAAAAACAAAAATCAAAATCTATTTTAAAATTTAGGAGGTCTATTATGACAACATTAACAGAAATCAAAATTGAAAATTTAAAATCATTTGAAAACAATCCTTTCATTTTCAGCGCTGAAGCTTGCAGAAAACTCGGTATTGAAACAAGGATAGATTTAACTTCGACACAACCTGTGACGAAGTTCCGTACAGATGAAATAATAGGGAAAGAAAACAACGAGAGCAAAGAGATGCGAGGTGAAGTGAATGCTTGAAAGATTAAAATTAATTCTGTGTTTCGTTCTCCTAAGCACCCGTGCTCAATTGCTTATGCTCAGTGAAGATGAAAAAGAATATATCATCAAAGTATAAGATATTTTGTTCCAGCTCGTTACTTAACTGATAACTATTTTCCCGAACATAACATAAGATTTATCGCTGTTAACGATATGGTTGACAGTAATGACGGTGAGAACGAAATCGCTCCCTTTAAGAACATAATGAATGAAATGTATGCAAATGAAATGTATGACCTTCTGATTGAACAGATGAAAGAAGCTATTCGAGAAGCACATTAACGGTATAGTCAACGAAGAAAGTTTTATGCAGCTCTCTCAAAAATATGAAGCGGAGCGTGATGAGCTAAAAGTTAAAATCAGACAGTTCAGGGATGAGCTATCTGAAATTGAAAATCTTCGTACAAGCAAAGAGCAATTTACAATGGCTATTCGTAAGTTTATGCAGATGGAAACTCTTACACCTGCACTCTTGAATGAACTGATAGAAAAGATTGAAGTCCATTCCATTGAGGGTAAAGGCAAAAACAAAACACAGAAAATCATAATCCATTATCGCTTTGTCGGGGTGATTGATAATCCTGTTAAAGAGGAAAACATCATCCTTGAAGCAAGGCAAGGCGTTGCCGTTGAGTATTTAACGGCATAACAAAAAAGAGCAGGCTTAAAACCTGCTCGATACATAACACACTATATTAAATTTAACAATGAGGAAACGGATAAAAAAAGAGTGAGTGTTCACTTGTGTTATGAACACTCACTATGGTGCGGGTGCTCATAAGGGATTTACTAAATACAAGTAAACCCGGCACAGACATTATATATTCAGCAGCCAAAGTCATATTTGAGTTAAAAACAGAGTAACATGGAGGAATACATAATGTCAAATATAATAGAAGAATTATTCTACGGAAACCTTGAGCCACAGGAGGTAAATTCGGAATTAACTCCTAAACTCAAAAAGAAGCTGAGCAACCTCGCAGAGAAAGAAGAACAGCTTACTGCAAGATTGGACGGTGAAGATAAGGAGCTGTTTCAAAACTATGTCAGTGCTTATATTGAATTTTCGACAACAAGTAATTCTGACAGCTTTATTTCGGGCTTCAGGTTCGGTGCGAGATTTGCATATGATACTTTTGTAAAATAATAATCTCACACATTCGACAAAAGTCGAGTCCCCTTATACAATGTAATTACAAAGTACGAGGAGGTAAAATTTAATGTTCAGCAAGAAAACCAAACTTAGACTTGACAGCTTTGAATGCAATTTACTTATCAACGGAATGAATGAGTTTCGCAATATGCTTTTGGCGGAGGATTTGCCCACCGAGGATGTTGACGAATTACTTTTAAAGCTCATTGATGTGTATGAAAAATAAGGACGACAGAACTATGAAAAACAAAACAAAGATAACTTATCGACAGGTTGGCGACTATAAAATTCCTAATATCATACTACCGCCTGAGCAAGCAAATATCACCATAGGCAAATGGAGGCTGCTACACAAGGATTATATGCTAAAACACAAGAAAGCTACCGTAACCATTATGAATTTTAAAATGTCAATATGAGAATAAAAAAGTTTTATAATAAAAGGGCAAGAAAAAAATCCTTGCCCATTTAATTACTGCTGTTTTGCTCTTTTCTTTGCCATGTGTTTTCTGTAAAGCAAGATAATACCAGTTGCACCGAGATTCAAAATAATTGAACCTAAAACAAGTGAAAGAAGATGGCTTGGAAGGTCTGCAAGCATTGTCTTTTTGTTTATGAATGAACAAATAAGGTAAACAAAGCCAACGTCATTGAAGAACATAGGGATAAATGGTCTTGTAAGAATAAGAACGCCGATGATTGTTACAAGTGGAATACATGTTGCAGCAAGCTCTGGCAAACCAAGATTCACTAAAAGACCTTTGCCGAGACCTACACATGCTGCAAGAAGAAGACCAACTGCACCACCACAAAGAGTGTACCAGAAGCGTTCTTTGTATGTAAGCTCTTCCTGAAGAAAGAATACAGCAACTGTCATGAAAAATGCCCAGTTAACTAATCTCAAACCTTCATGTGGCATAATGTGTGTGATTTCAAGCAACTGGAACATTGAATTCCACAATGCAATCCATAAGAACACCAGGCAAAGTGCAGGGACTTTTCCCTTAGGTGGTTTGTGAAAAAGCTTAATTTTCTTATTTTCGTTTATCTGACTCATTAATTTTTATCCTCCAAAATAATAACCGTCTTTTATAACTGCCAGTTTATTTTACTAAAGAAATCTCGCCGGTGATAACCTTAGTTAAAAGCTTGATCATGGAGGTAAGGAAACGAAGGAGAGATACAAGCTTTGTAACCAATGTGGGTTTTTCTGTAGGAACTGACATAAAGGGGAAGTCAGCACAGTTGTCCTCTGTCATAGGGGTCCATTTCTTTGCGAACTCATCATACATTACAAATCTGGGATAGCTGCTGCTTTCAACTGTAACGTTTGTGCCACGGCAGAATTCAGTTGCAATCTGAACCTCTGTTGAGAAAATGTTGTGATGAGCATTCTTTACATACCAGCTTGTTTCGGGAAAGAAGCCTGTTGAAGCATCAACTTCCTTGTCAAAAGAAATGTATTTGCCCTTGCCTTCAGCGATGCGATTTTCGATATATTCATCGGAAAGAACTTCGCCTGCCTTAGCAGTTGTTGCACCGCAGGAAGCATCCTTGAGGCTTACAAGACCGTCGCTGAGATCTTTTCTGCCTTCTGTTACAGGGTCGTTGATATAACCGTATTTCGAAACAACACCGATATGTACACCGTATTCCTCAGTAAAGGTGTTATATAGCTCGGGAAGCTTTGAGGTAATGCGGTTTCTGTAGTTTGTGACCTTTTTAATAAGTCCGGCATAGTACTCTCGGCCTTCTGAGCCTTCCTCACCGAACATAATATCAAGAGCAAGATCGAAGTCTTCATCCTTGACACAAGTCCAGTAAATAGGCTGTGATCCCTGACCCAAAGAGTGGAAAAGAGCAGGAACAAGAGCCTTATAAAGTCTTTCATAAAGCCTTGCAACATCGTCAAGAACTGTGCCTGTTACATCAACCTGAGTGAGAAGGTCAACTGTTCTTGTAACAATTTCACCTGCGAGAGCGGGAACGCTGAAGCCCGTACCGTAACCTGTTTCACCGCAATGAAGCATTTGACCTGCATATCTCTGTATTGCGATAGCGTCAAATTCGAGCTGAGCGCTGAATCCCTTTGAAATAAGATCTGCACCGTTTGACATTGTCTCGGTGTAAACTACGTTCTTGACAAGCTTTTTGCTTCCGTGTACATCAAGGTAGGCGTTGATAATTGCTCCGCCAAGACATCTTGAAACAAGTGAAACCTGCTTTTCGCCTGTTGCAGCAAGAATGTTTTCAATGTGCTGCTGAAGATCGTCAACGTGCTCATAGGGGTCAAGTCTCCAGTCGAAGGTGAAGCTGTAGTCATACATATCATATGTACCGTCATCGCCCTTTGCCTTGTGAGACTGTGCTTCTGAGTTAGCAAAAACATCGGGGTGAGGAGCTGTACCGTTTTTAGGATTACCGTTACCGTCGAGAATTGCCTCTTCAAAAAGTGGAGAAAGCTCCTCATAGATAACCTTACCGTAGTTGTCCCATTCATCCATAAGAAGACCTTCTGCGGCAAAGGGGAGAAGAATGTTTACTGCAGTTTCAATGATTGTTTCAGTTGTGTCATCGCTGTCATCGCCATCACCGAGGCTGACATCTTCAATTTCGGCAGCGATTCTTTCACCTTGTGCATTATAAAGAGGTTCACCGTTACCGCGGATGTAAATTATAGGCGTCTGCTCGTTGCGGTCAACGGCGGAAGCCGCCGTTGACATAGGTACGAGCATCATTAAAGCTAATACAATTGAAATAACTTTTTTCATAAATAAACCTTCTTTTTTTACTTACCATTACACACTAAGACTTTTGAAAAAGTCAATAATACGCTGGAAGATTTCCTTGAGCTTTATAAAGAATTTAATAAATCCATTAGGTGCAATACCTTCTTCGGTATCAATAAGATCTTCGAAAATCTCATAATCAAGAATTTCAGCAAGAAGATTTCCGATTGTTGCTTCGTCGGGATTATCGGATTTGCCGAGCTTTTTGAGAAGCTTGAGCCATTTTGCATTGACATCCTTTACTGCACCTGCAGTTTCATCTGCTGCAATATCAGTACCATAGAACAGGTAGTAGGTTGTTGCAAGAGCCTGATCCATACCGAGGTGTGTATCTGTAACACATTCTGCAAAGGCTTCAAACACGCCTCTTAAGTACTTCTCTGCTGCCTCATCCATTGAGAAGCGGTTCTTCAGAAGTGAAATAGCAGTCTCTCTGTTATCCTCTGTCATAAGGAAGGTGATAAGAAGACGGAGCATAATTGTTACCATTTCGCCCTTTGCGGTCTCTGACTGGTAAATCATCTTATATGCCTTTTTGCCGTTAGCAGATTCGTAGCTTACAAGCTTACCTACTGTAAGCTCAAGGAAGGCGTTTGCATCAATTGCTGTGAATTCACTGCCCGTTTCATTCTTGATTGCTTCAAGAGCATATTCAAAGAGACTTTCAAAGGTGATCTCATCAAGTCTTACGTTGATAAGCTCATAAAGGTCAATTTCAACAAGAGGCTCAAGAGCATCAAGAAGAGTATAAACGGCATGAAGAGCATTTTTGAAGCAGGTGTCAAGTCCACCTGAATTGATGAAGTAAATCACATTGGGAAGAATTTCAAGGATTTCATCTGCGGGAGCAGCCATAATTTCATCAAGACGGTCAAAGAGGGGATTGAGTATGCCTGAAATAAGAGCATTTTTGTCTGCTTCAACAGCTGCGTAATACTCATCGGGAGTAAGCATACCACTGCAGTCAAGAGCCTCCATAAGAGGTACAATACCATAGGAATAACCCTCTGCACCGAGAATTGTAATGATGTCGGAATTATCGACATCAACAAGGAAGGTGAAGTCCTTATTGCAAAGTGCCCATTCAAGCACAGGGTACGCCGGAGCGAGAATTTCACAGATTGTCTTGGTGAACATTTCTCTGTCGTCCTCAAATTCAGGCACAGTGTAATTGTCCCATGCATTAAGGTCAACATCAAGAGATGTTCTGATAAGTGCTTTTATGTGTTCACTGTTTTCTATCTTATCGATTTCAGCTACAGCTTTTTTCACTGCATCAAGTACTGCCTGTGCGTTTTTACTGTTATAAAGTGAACCGCCTATATAGGAATTAAGCACATCCTCAAGAGTGTCAACTTTGTTGCCTTCAATCTCAATGCCGAGAAGGTAGATAATATTATCAATAAAGCGCTGAAGGTTTGCAGCGATGTGGTTTGCCATTTCCTCGGTGTAAAGAGGTCCGTATCTGTGACCTGCATAGAGAACTGAGGTTTCAATAGCCGAGAAGGTTTTTTCTGTGTCAGCATATTCTGTCCAGAGATAATTGATCTCCTTCATATCAGTCTCTTTGAGTTTCAGGATGTTAAGAATAAGTGTGTATGCTTCTTCACCGAGCATTTCCTTAAGCTTGTCAGCATTTTCCTCTACTGCGAGAATCTTTACCATAGCAGTAAGAATAAGAGTAATCATATCCTTTCTGTCATTCTCTTCGCTGTAGGTCATCTTGTATGCATAGTTACCGCTTAAAGAGGGATAGGTCTTGATTGTGCCGATTGTAAGACCGGAGAAGATCTCCTTGATTGCAGTAAGGTCAAGACCTGTTTCTTTTTCTGCAAGTGCAACTAGATCAACGAGTGTAAGCTTTGAAAGGTCAATGCCGAAGATGTTGTTTACATCATCAAGCTCAACACCAAGACCCTTGAGACCTTCAGCAAGGTTGTAAACTGCGCTGAGTGCGTTATATACACTTGCGGTAAGTCCATCAGCGTTAAGAAAGTAAATCACATTGGGAAGCACCTCAAGAATTTCATTTGCAGGATCGGCAAGAATTTCGTCAAGTCTTCCGAAGAGTGAGTTAAGCACAAGCTCAACAAGGTTTTCCTCGTCTCCTGCAGGAATGTCCTTACAGTCGAGAGCCTCAAGAATGGGAGCAATGCCCTTGGTGTAGCCCTCGGCACCCTTTATTGTTACGATGTCATTGTATACATAGTTTCCGTTTGCATCCTTTTCTGTGCCTGTGAAGAAGCGTAAATCTTCACCGCGGAATGCCCAGTCAACAAGTCCGGGAACTGTGCCGAGCATATCTGAAAGAGCAGCGGCAAATTCCTCTGACGTATCAATTCCGTCAGGAGCTGTGTACTCTGAAAGAGCCTTGAGATCCATATCAAGAAGAACCTTTGCTGTATCAAATAATTCTTCATTGAAGTCTTTAAATACAGTCTTTATTGAATCTGCAAGAGACTGAACGGTTTCTGTTGAGTAAAGCTTCAGCTCGCCGTTGATGAGCGATGCAAGGTCGGTATATTCGCTGTTGATTGAAGAGATGATATCGGAAATGATGTCATCAAGATTTGCATCAACATAAGCGGCGCTTTCCTCTGTCCAGTTATTGGGATAAACGAGTGAACCGAGAGTAGGCACAATGTTGATACCTGTGTCAAAGTCAGATTCTGTAAAGTCGTGGTCCTCACCGAAGTAGTACATCCAGTTTATCTGCTTTGTCTGAGGATCTGTACCGTTGAACAGAGCAAGAAGTGAAGCTGAGAAGTTTTCTGCCTGAAGCATCTTATCAATTGTTGCAGCATTCTCTTCATCCTCCATGAGTTCAAGGAGAAGGCTGATTACAACTGTGATCATATCAGCTCTGTCAAATACGCCTTCAGTATATGCACCCTTACGGCCTTCACCGACAAATTTACTTGCTGATGTGTAGTCAACGCCGATAACCTTGCAAAGGTCATAAATCACGGTTCTGGCTGCGCCAAGCTTAAGTCCTGACATCTTTTCAAGTGTTTTGATGAGGAAGTCAAGACCGAGGTCATTGATGTCCATTTCAAGAGCACTCAGATCGAGCATTTCATTAAGTTCTATATTGTAAAGAGGTCTGATTGTGTCAAAAATTACGTAAACAGGATGAAGGATGTTTCTCACGGCAGTTGTAAGTCCGTCACTTGCGGCATAATACATTACGCCGGGAAGAATTGAAAGCAACTCATTGATAGGATCAGCGGCAAGCTTGTCAAGCTTTGCGGTAAGTGAAGCGATGATTGCTCTTACACCATCCTCAGCATTTGCTGAATTGTAGCTACCCTCAATAAGCTCACAGCCAAGTGCCTCAAAGAGAGGAACAATTGCTGTGTCGTATCCGTCGTTGCCATAGAAGGTTACAAGGTCCTTGTTGTTTACATCCTTGAAGAGAGTAAGGTTTCCTTCAAAGAAGATTGCACCGTAAAGAGGCTCAATGGGTGAAAGCATTGTAAGAATTGCTTCGATGAAGCCGTCACGGTCACCGTCCCCAAAGCCCCAGTTGTGGTCTTCTTCAAGAGTAGCATACTGATTGAAGAGTGTAAGGTCAATGCCAAGCTCCTCCTCAATTATGTCAAGTGCTTTTTCGGGAAGAATTGTTGAAATGCCTGCAACTGCCTTTGCAAGGTCTGTAAGAGTCTTGTTTGTGAAAAGTGAGTTGATGAGCTTTGTGATTTCTGCACCGAAATCAAGCTCGCTGCCTGCCATTTCAAGCACGGATTTCACAATTTCATCAAGGTTTTCATCAACATAGTCGGCAGTTTCCTTTGTCCAATTGTTCTTATAGCTCAGATAAACCTCGTTTGCAGGAGTAAGACCCTCAACTGTGCCACCTACTGAACCGTCATACCAGTTATAATCCTCGAGAGCATATTCCTGCTGATTAAGAAGCTCAATTGTTGCGGCAATTGCCATATCGGGATTAGTGTAGATGTTTTCTACCAAAGTTTCCATTTCGGGAGTGAAAGCACTTGAACTGTCTTCTGTTGGCATAAATGCGTTAAGGAGCTCTTCAACAAAAGCTTTGTCACCGAGACAGGATACCAGGTAGTACATAAATTCTACAAATACATCTGCCTTATCTGCTTCAAGATTTGTTCTCTTACCTGAATAACGCATTGTTGAAGCATTAGTGTTGAGCTTTGCGTGTCTGATAAACTTACCTGAATTGAGAATGGGAAGCTTTTCAAAGTCAATACCGGGAAGCATTGAACCGAGAATATATTTAAGTGTTGAAGAGAAGTTTGAAATATCGAAATCCAGAGGAAGAGAGCTCTTTGTGATGAAGGTGTTGAACCTTACGTCAATAGCGGCTCTGTCAATAACCTTGATACCGAGAATTGAGTCGTCAACGGTATAATAAATTCTTATATTAAGAAGATCAATAAGATCGAAGAGCTTATCAAAGGGAATTGCATAAGCAAGATTGGGAAGAATTGAGCAGATTGTCTCAGCAGGAGCCTTTGCAAGCTTGACCTCTATAAGATTGATAATGGGATTAAAGATTGCATCAACAAACTGTCTCGAGGTTGTGTAATTTTTTACAGTTGAGTAGCTCTGTATCCCCGTACATCCAACGGCCTCAAGAATGGGAACAACAACATCGGAATAACCGGGACATCCGTCAGCATTGAGCACAAGGTCACCGTCAAGAGAGAAAATACTCTTACTTGCTGAGCCGGCATGGGTTGCAGTAAGGCTCATATCGTCTCTGTCTGCAAGGAGAACTCTTACAAGGGGAAGAATTGCATCGAAGGACTCAGCCATAGCACCGAGAAATTTATTCTTCTTTGCAGTAAGATAAGCAGAGGTAGAGGAGTAGTTTTCGGGCTTGATTGAATCAATACCCCAGTCAAGAGTAAGATTGCCTTCTGAATTCTGAAGAGCCTTCCATGTGGAAGCCTTTGAAAGCTGAGTTTTTGCCGTGCCGTAACCTGAAGCGATAAAGTCGTCAACCTGGTTGGGATAAATACCGATACCTGTTTTATTGATAATTTCCGTAAGAGAGTTGTATGAAAGGTCAACAGCGCCTACACCCCAGATGCCTGTATCATAGGTTTTCGGAAGCCCTCTGTATACATCCTCAAGAGTCTTTGCAAGGGCAGGGTAAACAATATTCATAAGCATATTGACAAAGTCGTTAGTATAGAATACCTGTGCCATTGACTCCTTGATGAAATCGCTGAGAAGAATATCTCTGTCAGGATCCTGGTCAATGTCAACAAGCTCTGTGAAATCGTTGCTTACAAGGAAAGCATCGAGCTTCTTGATAGTATCAAGAACTCTCTTTTCGGTTACATCGTAGTTTTCGCCCTCTTTTCTTGCAAGGTCACCATTCATAGGCTCACGGGTAAGGAACACACCCTTTGAATCGTGAAGGTGGCTCTGCGTGAAGCCTGAAAGCCCGTTGCCTGCAACGAAGCTGTTATACTGATTGAGAAGAGTGTTTAATCTGTTGTAATTTGTTCTGAGGGTTGAAGAAATGATTGAGGAATTGTTTTTATTGATGAAATCCCAGATGTTTCTTTCAACTCTGTCAACAGCTTCCTTGACTGCAACAAAGTTATCGAGCGTGATTTTGCCGAATGCATCATAGTAGCCTACTGCTGTATTAACCTCTGAAGTGAGTCTTCCGAGGATAACATCGTAAAGTCTTGCAATATAATCATCAATAATGTAGCCGAGAGCATTCTCGCCTTCGCCGAAGATGAGCTTCATTGTTTCCTCACCGATAAGAGTCTTATACTTATTATACATGGTGTTATAAGCACTTCTCTTAGACGTTGCATTAGGAATGTTGGGAGTTGTTGCAGGAATACCTGAATTTATGATTTCCTCGGTTGTGTAAGAGGTAAGATCTTTATAGATAAGGGGAAGGAACCATGCATAGAAAGACTCGTACTGTTCCTCAGCATCTCGCTTATCCCATTCAAACTTAAGCTCTGAGCGGAAGGCGTAAACATAGTCTATACCTTCGGTGAATACAGCGGCAACATTTTCTGCTTCAAAGCCTTCAAGGGCAGTTGTGTAGCCCTGCATTATGTCATAGGTTGTCCAAAGTGTGAAATTTTCGTTTATGTAGTTGCCGTTTTCATCAGTATCAATTTTTGCAATTGTTTCAGCATTAGGATACTGTGCGCGAAGACCGTCAACGACACTCTTGATTTCTCTTATTTTGTAAAGCTCAATATCATCAAAAAGCTTTTCCATAAATGCTGTTGCTGCTTCAAGTGAGAAGTCGGAATAACCCTCATAATTGGTTGCAACATAGGTAATAATATCCTGCTTGTCGGAAAGGAAGTCAAGGTTAGGCTTCTGTGCTGTGTAAATGCTTTCCATTTCTGCAAGGTCAGTATTATCATAGCCTGCCGCTATAGCACCGTTGAGCGCAGTAATTGCAGGCTTTGCATTGATTACCTTCTGTGCATAGACACAGTTGGCAATAAATGTATCAACCTCACTCATGGGGAAAAAGTGATTTTTTACATTTGCACTATAGGAATTAAGTTTTGCATAAGCAGCATTGTTATTGGTGATAAGTGCAGAAATTTCGTTTGCACTTTTTTCACAAAGGTCTTTAAGAGAAGTTTTGTAAAGGTTATTTTTGATAAAATGATCATTAAAGGCATTGATATCTTTATAGGCCTGAGTATTACTGCTGTTAACCTTTCTTTGCGGTGTCGCAGACAGGCAGTGCCATGAACTTGTTGACCAGTACCATATTCTCCTTGTATTTGTCCAGTCAGCTTTATCAGCCTTTGTCTTATAACCGTTGCAAACCTTATGGTTATATGTGTACGTAACACTTAAAAGAATGGTTGAATCAATATCGGCTACTGTATCACAGGCAAGGAGATATTTTTCAAGATTGACTGTTACTGTTGATGAAACATTTTTGGCAGAGGTTACCGAATAGGAAAGCTTGCTTGTATCAAAATCAGGCCAACCCCATACGGTGTAATTACCCGTCTTTTTATTGGTGTTATACTTTGAGTCGTCATGTACACCACTGACAGGCATAAGTGAATCGATAAGACCGGCATGAGCTGAACCAGCAGCACTTGTTGCATTGTTGTTAAGGTCAACGGTAGAGTTGTTGTTGTAGGTTGTAAGCGAGTGGCTGTTGTAGCTGCCGCCAAGAGAACCTGAACTTAAGCTGTGTTTTGATTTTGCGTAGTAGTACAAGTACTCTGCAGCGTTAAGCGTTGAGCCGTTACCGTTAGTTAAGACTTTACCGTCAGTGATTGCATCAAATGCCGCTTTCAGTTCAGCATTTGTCGGATTGGTTGCCGAAGCCATCGCTGTCAGCGGTGCAAAACTGACACTTATACAGCTCATAAGCATAATCAGTGCCAAAAATACACTTAATGATTTTTTTAGCGTTTTCATAGAAATTCCTCCTGCTATCATAATATTGCGCCAAATAATATTATTTAATTATATATTAACATATAATTCATAAATTATAATTCTTATCCGGTAAATATTTTCAATGATACATTTTAGTGATAACATGTTGCATAGTTGCAAGCAGTTAACTATTGTCAGCACAAGTGTTTCATATAGCGATTTATTTATAATCATGATAACCCTGGTTTTTAATACAATTTACAAAATCCATTAACACAGCCTGTTTTCATTATCAATAGCCGCTTCGCTTCTTCTCTTGACAACAAAAACATTCTGTGCTCTTTTGGAATTACGAGGGTGATACCCTCACAATATAACTTGTTAAGGTTATCAAAATACTTCTTCAAGGAAGGATGTAATAATTCAATAATACACAGAAAAAATTCAAACACGCCAATGTTATGCGGCAGGCAACAAACCAACAAAATCAAATTTTGATTATATGAATACTGCGTCACATTTTTCTCACTCAAAAAATTTTTTAACTTTTTTCAAATCCTTGGAACATTTTACCCCTACTTATGTCGTGATATATATAGGGAGATAAACGTTTTTTCAAAAGCCCAAACTAAATATTATTGACCGTGAAAAAATTTTTTAAACCCTTCGACAAGTTTCCCGTTGTCAAATTTTTCAAAATAATATATCATACCACCGTCACGATGTTTTTGTTGAGCTTGGCGAA
>CALCHE010000142.1 GCA_937901145.1 uncultured Clostridia bacterium | reverse complement strand
AATGCGTTAAAAAACACCGATATGCGTCAGCATTATCGGTGTTTTTCGCCTTTTCCTGAATACTTATTTCGCATTTTAAAGTGCTTCGCAGTTTCGTAAGAACTGAAAAATACAGGGAATTTATTCGAGAAACAAAAACTTCCTTATCACTCAGTGGCGTTAAATCACGGGTGACAACTCTTTTAATTATTAATCAAAAAAGGATTTGATGAATTCTAAAATTCTCTGAAGAATAAATGTGATATCCTCCCAGAACATAGGGAATGACCAATCGGGCTCGGGAACTGCGCCGTTAACCTTATTCTTTGCCATAGTATTTTTCCTCCTTTTAATTTGTAAGTACATTATATACTTTTATTAACAGTTTGTCAATAATCAAATTATTCAGCCTTTTCGATTTTTACGGCTATTACTGTTATGTCGTCACGCGAGGAGCTTTCGCTTCTCAGTGCTGCCAGAGATGCTATGTGACAGGCGAGGGAATGCATATCATTTTTACTCCAGGCCAAAAGCTCATCGTTAATCCATCCGCAGTCGCTGTTTGTCACTCCGTCGGAAAGAAGAAGAACTATGTCTCCCTTTTTCAGCTTCTTTTCCTCCCGTGAGGGAGATACATTTCTGATTATACCTAAAGGGAGAGATGCTTTTTCGATTACTGTGACAGTATCACCGTGCCTGATAAAGCTGACCGTTCCGCCCGATTTGTAAAAAACTGCCTCACCGTTATAGGGGTTTATCTGTAGGGCATCTACCGTGGCTATCGACTCGTCGGTAGATTTCATTATGAGAGCATTGTTAACGGTTTTACAGGCGCTTTCGTAGGAAAATGACGAGCAAATAAGCTTTTCTATGACCGAAGCGGCTAAGCTGCTGTCGATGGCGGCTCTTGATCCCGTGCCCATACCGTCGCTGATGAGAAAATTATAAAATCCGCAGTCTGAGACGAATTTTCCTACCGTATCACCGCACATATTTCCTGCCTTCATTGAACGCTGAGAATAACCGCTTCTGACGGTATAGGAGGCTTTTTCCTTATACTGCAGAAAGAGTGAGCCGGCCGATATTTCTGTTTCCGGTTCGTCGAATCTGCGTTTTGTAATGAATTCCATAAAGGGTCTGATTTTCTTAATATGCCTGCTGTCGTCAGGGGAAATAAGAATCTCCACGGTAATTCTTCCTCTGAAATAATAGCAGTCGAGCTTTTCTACGGGGATACCGCTGTCACGCAGAGCAGTTTTCATATAAGCAGATTTACCTTTATCCTTTGTTCTGCTCTGTGAAATATTTTCGGACAAATCAAAAAGAAAATCACTCATTCCCGAAAACTGATCGGTGAGAATACGGCGCATTTCGGTGATTTTATTTTTTGTAGCTATGGCGTTGCTGTAGGTGGGGAAGGAAGCAGAAAGAGAATTGCAGAGCAGGTCATAGCGAGGACAGGTGAGAGAAAGAGCTATTCTGCCCTGACCTGTCTTTTCTACGCCCATAATCCTCAGAATATCCGAGGCGGTACTGTCGAAATTTTTGTTCCAGCAGGGAGACTTCTTTTCGCATTTGTCGCATACCTTCTGCTGAAGCATAGAGAAGAGGCGGTTTACCTCGGGATTGATTATCTTGTCCAGCTTTCTGCTTACATCATCCACTATAACCGCTACGGATTCCATATTTACTGAGGCTGTTTTCAGTGTTTCCGTCAGTGCGAAATCATCAGAATTTCTTCTGTGGGATAAAAATTTATTGATACGGTCCTCTAAAAGGCTGATTTTATCAGCAGGAATGAGAAGAAAAACACTGCAGGCTATTACAGGCTCGATGAGACTCAGCCAGCCTTCGCCAAGATCACAGCAGAACAGAGAAAGAATAAAGAAGGCTCCCGTGAAGGCAAGGGAGAGTATAGTTTGTCCCGCTTCGCAGAGGAACCCGCCCACCAGTGATGCTATAACGAAGGCAGGAAACAGCTTTTCACCACCCGGGGAGAAGGTTAAAAATGCACCTGTCAGAGCACCGGCAGCCGTAGAAACACCCACACCTTTGAAAAGGCAGAGAAACATAAGAAGCACCAGAGTGAAAATCCTCCCCGGAGAAAGCTGCTGAATGTTTATGCTGCAAAGGCACATAAGAGTGATACCTACGCTGACGGTCAGAGCGAAATAGTCCTTACCCGTGAAAATCGCGGTACTGCCCTTATAAAAAGGCAGATTAAAGGCTTTTATGAAAATCAGAGAAGCGAAAAGACCGATTACACTTTCGCTGATAAGTATGAGAAAGGGAAGAAGAGATACCTCCTCGAACCAGAGAAAAATCAGTCCTGAAAGAAAAACAGAGCAGAAGGTTACGACGGAGCCTATGAAGGAGTGTTCTTTCTCGCTCAGGCGCTTATGCATAATCAGTCGGAAAAGGCAGATTATCAGTGTCGCGCCTATGTATTTCAGCACTTCGGAGCCATTTACCGTAACAAGATAGCCGAGAATGCTGCCTATAAAAGCCGGGAGAGAGAAGGAATAGGGGACAGCGGAAAGAAAGGAAACTGCGAAGGGAGAAATATTTTCGGGACCTTTGAAGCAGGAAAAGCCCATACCCAGAAATATAAACAGTCCTGTTTTTACGGCTAAGGGGATTTTCGGAGAGTCTTCTCTTTCTTCCGGTAATTCCCAATAATAATATTCTTCATCAGATTTATTTTTGACTTTATTCATAATGCTTTTCCTTTCGCTGATGTTTTAGGTTAATTCTTTCACATTATAGTTAAAGCACAGGGAGAAAAAGCACAGGTTTTGTCAATTCAGAATGCGGAAATTAGGAATTGTGTGGGAGATTTCGGGAAGATGCAGGTGATACACTGACTCTTGCACGGACGTTTTTGTTTAGCGGAGGAACAACTCAGTGAAAGTCCCTTTACCAAAAGGAATGACTCCTTCTTTTACATATTCATTTTTCATATAATCTATTGAAATTGCTTAAATAATATGATATTATTCTTTTGCGAAACCAAATTTTATATTTGTACAGTAGAGGTGTATTTTTTTGAAATAATACGCTTAATTTGATATGCACTTATCCAAGAATTTGATAAAATGCAAATTCCGATGGGTAGGTGTATGCAGAAATATCTCATACTGTACTATTTGGTTTCGCGACTGCAGGAGTTTGTGTTTTTATGCGCTTACTTCGGTAGGCGCATTTTTATTTGTAAAGGAGACGGAATCTATGAATGAACAGATCGATAAATTATACAGTGAATTTATAACTGAAAAAAATCATATTCTGACAAAAGAAGCGGCAGAAAAGTATAAAGAATTCTCAAAAGAATGGTACGGGATTATTAAAGATCTTCCCAACGAAGAAAAGATAAAATACATTTTTTTACGCAGAGCGTATTGTGATTTTTTAAACACCTGTTGTAAGGATCATTTTAAAAAAGGTTTTGAATCGGGAGTCAATGTTTCATTAAAACTAACGGACAAATTTCTCACTCCGTTATATGATGCATTAGATGATGAAGAATATAATGAAAACTGATATTAAAAGGGACTGTATTGTGAAACAGCCCCTTTTATACATTTATTAATTTGAAAACTTGATGTGGCGGAATATATTTGTCTGTTAAATTAAACCTTCCCCGCCTAATATAACAGCACCGAAGGTGCCACATCGCAGAGCCTCCACTGAAAGGGGAGGTGGCACACGGAGTGTGACGGAGGGGTTCTCTGCATTCTGAATTCAGATTATTCCTTTGTCAGCCACTCGTGCTCTTTAGCGTAAAATCTGGTTGTCTTATACCAGGGGTCATCTTTGAGGTGTCGTATCATCCACACATAGCACATCTCATAACCGGGAGCAACTACCTGATGATGGTCGTTTCCGTCAGTGATGTAGGATGCGGAGCCCTGAACACTTTTATAAACATCGTCACCTATGAAGCAGGCACCGAAGCCCTGTGGCTTGTCGAACTGATAATAGTAAACCTCGGGCTGAGGATGATGGTGGGGAGGATAGCTTGACCATTTGCCGGGCTGATTGAAAACCTCGCCGAGTACCATATTTGAATAGGGGGCATTGTCGTAGTCGAATACTGTAGAGCAGATTCTGTGTCCTGTGCCGCCCCACTGACCTTTACCGAATTCCTGGTAAAGAATGTCCTCGGGCTTATAGAAAACAGGAGCGAAATCCTTATCGTTGTCTGTCTGCTCGATGAGAATTTCAGTACCTTCCTTGGCAGTGATTTCTACCTTTACATTACGGGGAACGTGAAGACAGTAGGGTGTTTTTTCGAAGGGACCGCTTCTTACCATCTTTTCTGTATTGCCCTGCCATTTTATTTCAGCCTCACCCTTGAGGATAAGAAAGGCTGTTTCGTTTTCAGCATCCTCTACGGTGATTGTTTCATTTTCAGCGAACTTTTTTACCTTAATGGTAAGATACATTTCGGGGTGCTTTTCACCCATTTTACAGATTAATCTTTCACCGTTTTGGTCAAATTCGGTATATTCAAGCATAATATTATCTCCTTTTTTAAAGTATAATTCATTCTACAACAATAATAATTATTTTTCAATATCTTTTCTTGAAAAGCCAATTATGAAATGGTATAATTTAACAAACAGAAATAAAGGAGAAAATATTATGCCTTATTTATTCACCCATTTCAAAGAAAAGCTTACTCCCGACGGTGAGCAGGTATATTTCGCCGTAAGCCGTGACGGCTTTAACTGGGAGCAGCTCAATGGCGGAAATCCAATTCTTACTGCCGAAAAAGGCTTCAAGGGATGCCGTGACATCGAAATAGTACGTCTTTTTGACGGCGGATTTGCTATTCTTACCACTGACGAACTGATAGTTGACAGAATGGACGAGAACTTAAACGTTAACTGGAAAATAGTGAACAGGACGGGCAGTAAATGCCTTCGTATGTGGAGAACAGATGACCTGATTAATTTTTCCGAGGAAACACTTCTGCCTATCGGTACTGAAAGCTTCGGCTGTATGTGGGCACCTGAGGTTTACCGCGACGACGAAAAAGGGGAGTACCTTATCCATTGGGGCTCCACGGTAAAGGAGGACGACTATTCCCATATGTCCATCTTTGCCTGTCGTACGAAGGATTTCGAGACTTTCACCGAGCCGGTAATGTTCTTTACACAGGAGAGCGAAATCCTCGACACACATATCCGTAAAATCGGAGATACCTATCATATGTTCTATAAAAATGCTGACAATCCGGGTATGAATATGCACGCTACAGCTGAAAGTCTCGACGGACCCTGGATTCACGACGAAAAATTCGAGGAATATATGGCGTCTCTCGGTAATGCCTGGGCTTACGAGGCTCCTACCACTATCGTCCTTCCCGACGGCAGATGGTGTCTGCTTATTGACTTCTTCGGCTGTGAGAAGCCGAAAATGGGTTACGTTCCCTTCATTTCACCTGAGCCGGGAGACAGTAATTTCACCATGGCTAAAGAAAGCTTCTCCTTCCCTTACGGCTTTAAGCACGGCGGAACGGTAGAAATTTCCGATGAGGAATATAACAGACTTAAAGATTATTATAAAAACTGAAATAAGAGTTTAAAGCCACTTTAAGCCTTGACTTTATCTCAGTAAAATGGTAAAGTATATACATTATGATTATTTAACACAGGAGTGATAAAATGGAACAAAAAATCCTTAAGCTGCTCGGTGTCAAGGGTACGTTCAAAAACGACGTTATCCCTATGATAAACTACAGCAGTGCAAATATCACAACCTCCGGTGCGGGCTACGTTATCAGCCTTTATTATATGAAGTTCCTCACCGACGTTGTAAATCTTCCTCTCGCATGGGCAGGTCTCGTAACCACCGTTGCGGTCGTATGGGACGCAATAACCGACCCTCTCATGGGTATCATCACTGACAGAACCCGCTCAAAGTACGGTAAGCACAGACGTTATATTCTCTGGGGTATGCCTCTTTTCTGCCTTTCCTTCTTTATGATGTGGAACGGCTACGGCTTTGACGGCAGAACTGAGACTGTAAAAACCTTTATCTACTTTACCGTGTCTTATATGCTTTACAAAACAGCATATACCATTATCGACATTCCTCACGTAGCGATGCTTCCTGAGCTTGCTCCCGACTATAACCTGAGAATACAGTATAACTCCGTAGGCTATATCTTCAACTCTTTCGGTATGTTCCCCTCATTCTTCCTGGCATCTGCTATTCTCGGCTCCTTCGGCTTCAGCACTCCTCAGGCAGGCGCACAGAAGCCTATGTTCATTACAGGTATTATTCTCGCGGTAGTTTACGGCATCTGTCTTTATAATACCTTCAGAAGAACGAGAGAAAAGCCTTCTCTTGATCTTAAGGTAGAGAAGTTCGATTTCAAACATCTTCTCAGAGAATATAAGTACGTGTTTATAAACAAAGCATTCAGAGAATATTTCTTTATGAGCCTTTGTTACAATGTAGCTACCTTCTTCTACACCACTACTCTTATTTATTACATAGAATATGTGGCAAAGCTTCCCTCAATGTACACTCTTTTCACTACTATCGCAGGTGCATTCGAGGCTTCATCCTTCCCCCTCAACTATGCTCTTACTATCAAATTCGGCAAGAAAAAGTGCGGTGCTATCGTAACACCTCTTATGATCGCCGGCTTTGCAGTATGTCTTCTTATGAATCCCACAGCAGAGAACGAGGGCAGCATTATCTGGAAGATTATCCTTATGGCTACTGCTGTTCTTTATCCCTTCGGTAAATCAGGTCTCGGCTATGTTGCTACAAACATTCTTCCTGATATTTCCGACGTCGATGAGCTTATCACAGGTCGCAGAAGAGAGGGTGTTATCGGTACCTTTAATACCTTCATCAAAAAGACAGTTTCAGGTGTTATGAGCTCTATCGTTATGTACATTCTCGGTGCCTTCGGACTTATTGTTGGTGACGAGCTTAAGGAAATTACTGCCGTGGATCCTTCATTCCAGCAGTCTGACAGCGCACTTTTAGGTGTAAGAATCTGTATCACCTTCGTGCCTATCGTATTTACACTTATTTCTCTTTTCCTTCTTCACCGTTTCCAGATGACGAAGAAGGAGCACACTCTTATCCGTGCTGCTATCGCTACAAAGCACAAGTACGGTAGCGTAACTCTTTCAGATGAAGAAATCGCTATTATGGAAAAGATTTCCGGTCAGAAGTACGAAAACACCTGGCTCGGTAAGGACAATAACGGCGAGGAGCATCTTCTTGAAAGAAACGAAGACGGTGAATTTACTCTTCTTGTAGAACAGGAAGAAATGATGAAAGCCATCAGAACAGGTAAAAAAGATGCAGAAATAAAGGAGGCAAAATAATGAAAAAAGAATTGATTCTCGAGCTTGATCAGAAGGAACCTATCCCCGAAGCAGACGGCTGGAAAAAGAGCCTTAAGGCTTTCCTTTTCTATCTCGTACAGTGGACCTGGGGTCTGCCCGTGAACATCGTAGGCGGTCTTATGTTCCTTTATTTCGTCAAGATTAAGGGTTACCGTTGGCAGCATTTCGGTTATGCAAAGATAGTTTATATGCCCTGGAATGCAGGCGGTCTTTCTATGGGTCTTTTCATCTTTATGAAGGATCAGCATAAGAATAAAAAGTGGACTCACGACGTAAGAATCCACGAATACGGTCACACCTGGCAGTGCCTTCTTTTAGGCCCTCTCTATTATCCTGCAATCGCGTTACCTTCTGTTATCTGGTGTAACTGCTTCAGAGGCTACAGGCAGAAGAATAACGTAGCTTACGGTAAGCTTTACTGCGAAGGCTGGGCAAACGCCTGGGGCAGAAAGTTCACAGGTATGGATCAGTACGACAGAGACAGATGATCTGAATGCAGAATGCAGAGTGCAGAACGCAGAATTGCGGGTAAGATTTCGTGAAATAACGAATGATACACCGCTGAATTAATAATGCATATAATGTAGGGCGGGATGACTCATCCCGCCACATTTTTTTGCTTTTATATTGTAGGGACACGGCTTTCCGTGTCCGAAAAATCTTTTGATTTAAATATTGATTTTTCTCCTATTTTGTGGTAAATTATTCTTGCGATACAAAACCCCATATTTTTCTCTGACAAAGGGAACACTTTGGTAAAAGTGTATCTCTTTACTTTGCTATTTCTTTGTCAGATAGCGGGTTTTGTGTCGCAACAAATGAGATGCATTTTTCGGTGCGTCTTAATGGCGCACTTTTTTTATTTTTACCAAAGTGGGGGAAGCATAGCATGAAAAAGAGTAAAGGAGTATATTTTATTGCAACATTGATAAGCAAATTATTTTATTAAAAAAATATTAGAGTTGATTCGCCACTTGCAGATGAAACTATGCAAATCGGTAGATATTGGAATTATTCCCATTTATTTTCTTTTTCTTTAAATATTGATTTTTCTCTTATTTTGTGGTAAATTATCTTTGTCACACAAATCTGAATATTTAATCCAACAAAGAGAAATACTTTGGTAAAAAGTGTATCTCTTGCTTTGCTATTCTTTGTTGGATTAGTAGGATTTGTGTGACAACAAATGAGATACATTTTTCGGTGTGTCTCGTTTGGGACACACTTTTTTATTTTTACCAAAGTGGGGGAAGCATAGCATGAAAAAAGCAAAGAGAATATTATTTAAGTGTTTACTCGTATTGTCATTAGTGTGTAATTTATTTTTATCGTATCTTCTATATGAAAACATCAGACCTGATGCTTCCGTAATGCACTTCGGCTTTGAAAATCATAATATCGATGTTTACTGCGAGCGAAGGGACGATGAGACAGTAATGCATGCGATACCGGAGGAGGGTATATTTAAACTCGGAAAGGCTGAGCTTCATAATAAAGACGAGCTTTATTTTATTTCTCCTAAGGGTAAATATAATCTTTCACAAATGGGCGGTGATGCCTTTATAGTAAACAGTGACGGTGAGCTTCTTTATCAGATGGTAAAGTCGGAAAATACAGAAGCCGAAAATGAGGAGAGCGAAAAGGTGTTTGTTGCTCCGTCGGGTGAAAAATATCACAGCGACATTTACTGTGCAGGAAAAAGATCCTTCGAGACTGATTTAAAAACGGCAGAGCTTTTCGGCAGAAAGCCTTGCAGTATCTGCTTCTGATATAAAAATCCCCACAGACTTTTACAGCTCTGTGGGGAAAATTTTATGCTTTTTTTATT
>CALCHE010000141.1 GCA_937901145.1 uncultured Clostridia bacterium | reverse complement strand
CCCGAACCCTTACCCGCAATTCTGCGTTCTGCACTCTGCATTCTGCATTCATAAGTCGACCGATGGTCGCCCCTACGGTTTGCTGTGAGTTTGCGGTAATTTAGCGGACACGGCACGCCATGTCCCTACGGAAATGTATCTGTTTTAATGTTGCGGCGGGGTATTGCTTTTTTGCTTCCCGAACCCTTACCCGCAATTCTGCATTCTGCACTCTGCATTCTGCATTCATAAGCCTCCCTCAGCCGTGAAACGGTGACAGAGAAAAGTGTAAGAAGCTCCATAAATATATTCAGCTCAGCAAACAATAAGTCCGTCGAATCAGAACTGACCCGACGGACTTTTCTTTTTTTATTTTATCAGAACTTAAACACTGCACCCACCACTGCCGCTATCAATATAAACACAATGGGGTGAAGCTTTTTGAATTTCGTTACACCGAAAAATACCAGTACCGAAAGGATAATGCTCTTATAATCCACAGCCATCAGAAAATTACCGCTTTCTGCGAAGGCATCTGCAGAGAAAAAGGCTATCTTGGCCACACCGAGACAGGCGGAAGCAATCAGTCCGAGTGAGGCGGCACGAAGGCCGTAGAAAACCCACTCCACATATTTGGATGAACGGAACTTAAGGAGCACCTTCGAGATGGCCAAAACCACGATAAGAGCAGGTGCAGTAAGGCCGAGCGGTGCTACGAGTGCGCCAAAAATACCTCCCGCCATACCGCCGAAGCCTTCACCCATCTGAAAGCCTACATAGGTGGCCATATTTATACCGATGGGACCGGGTGTAGACTCGGAAATAGCTATCATATTCGAAATATCCGTCTGTGTGAACCAGCCTGTCACCTCACCCATATCCGTAAGGAAGGGCAGAGTAGCAAGTCCTCCGCCGACAGAAAAAAGACCAACAAAGAAGAAACGGAAAAAGAGCTCAAGAAAAATCATTTATCTTCTCCCCCTTTCAGCTTCTTAGCTTTTACCATATTTATGGCAAGAGAGATAAATGCCACCGCGATGATAAAAAGCACAGGTGAAACATCCGTAAGGAAAGAGAGCAGTGCCACTAAAATGAAAATCACTGCGGTAATCCTGTCCACGAGACTTTTTTTAGAAAGCTTGATTACAGAGGAAAGAATGAGTGCCACCACTGCCGCTCTGATACCGTTAAAGGCGTGGGTGACTATCTCGATATCCTGAAAACCGCTTATAAAGGCGGCGATAATCATTATTATAATTATGGAAGGAGTTATTACGCCAAGAGTGGCAAAAAGTGCACCCCAGAAGCCGTGGAGCTTGGTGCCGATGAAGGTAGCCACATTAACGGCGATGATACCCGGTGTACACTGACCGATAGCATAATAATCCATCAGCTCATCCTGGGTCGCCCACTTGCGCTTTTCCACCACTTCCTTCTGAAGCATAGGAAGCATAGCATAGCCACCGCCGAATGTAAAGCCGCCGATACGGGCAAAGATATAAAACAGATCAAAGAGAAGCTTCATTTTTTCCTCCTTTTAAAATTAATAATTATTCGTCAAAAAAGGGCTGACATCAGCCCCTTTATTATATGCATTTTTTCGAAACGGATGACACAAAAGCCACCTGTACGGTACAACAAGAGTGAGATGTTTTTCGCAAACACACAACCTGTCCCTGAGGAATATATAAAATCAGGCGGATAATATCCGCCCCTACAGTGTACACCGTAAAAGTGGCAGACTATCGCTTCTTATTTGTCGAAACTTTACCCGCCCGTTTAGCGTTATAATAGCACCGTCAGGTGCCACATCGCAGAACCTCCCCTCCTGAAAGCGGTAGGTGTCACGGCCGTGCCGTGACGGAGGGGTATTTGCACTTTGAACTTTGCACTTTAAGCTTTGAACTCCGCATTCTGCATTCCTCTGCTGTGCTTTTTAAAGAATGCGAGCATAGCATCGATGTTTTCTGCCGAAGGCTCTGATTCGGGATAAAGAATCGAGAAAACGTGAGGAAGAGCTTTGCCTTCGAATTTATCAAAATTCATCAGCTCGACCTCGACACCCTTTTTCTTAAAGTCCTCAGCGGCTTTAAGCACCTGCTTGAGTGCGAGGGTGTCACCTGTGGAGGTAACCATAAAGGTAGGTATCATTTCACCTAAATCGAGTACCTTGTCTATATTGACATAGGGAGCCCATTTTTCTTTTTTGTATTTATTACCGCCGAGCATAATTTTAGTGTAGAAGGATATGGGAGAGCCGTCATCCATATATGCTACGGCAGAGGTAAGAGCCACTGCATCGAACTTAAGAGAGAAATCGGGAACACCGAAAAGCTCTCTCATTTTCTCACTCTGCGAAAGCATAGCCGTAAAGGCCGCCAGCATACCGCCTGCAGAGTCACCTGTCAGGCAGATACTGTCTCTGTCACAGGGGAAGCAGTCAAGATTTTCATTTATCCATCTGAGTGCTGCCGCCACGTCGCGGAGCTGTTCGTCAGCGGTAACCTCGGGATAAAGTCTGTAGCTCATATTGAACACTACATTACCTCTTTTGGCTAAGGTAAGACAGTAGTTTTTATTCAGCTCCTTATCTCCGTACATCCAGCCGCCGCCGTGAACATCGATAATGACGGGAAGCTTACCCTCGGTATTTTCAGGGTAGTAGACATCGAGCAGATGATGCTTATGTCCGTCGGGAAGATAGGCGTGATTATTGCTTTCGAAAACGCCCTCGGGGAAATGAAGAGTAGCTATTCTCTTGTTATCCATTCGTTCGGTGTTTTTCCAGAACAGCTTAAGGACAGGATCTAAAAACATACTTGTACACTCCTTTTACATTAAGGTAATGTTTGTTTTTTGATGATTTTTGTGTTTACCGTGAGGTTGCGGCAGATTTGCGGACACGGCAAGCCGTGTCCCTACGGAAATGTATCTGTTTTAATATTGCGGCGGGGGAGGGGCACCCC
>CALCHE010000140.1 GCA_937901145.1 uncultured Clostridia bacterium | reverse complement strand
ATATAGCATAGTCTGTTTTCCTTGTCAAGAGTCGTTACACTTCTGCTCTTGACAAGCAAACCATAACTATGCTGTGTATAAATCACGAGTGCGACGCCCTCAATGTATAACCTATTCGGTTATCAAAAATAAAAAAATACAGCAAGTTGGCAAAAACCACTTGACTTTTTATAGGAGGATAAAATGAGAAACGCCTTACTTTTACATTATGATTTTTACGGACTTTTCGGCATTATGTCAGACGAAGACATCGGAAAGGTTATCCGCGCCGCCTTCGAATACGATATGAATAACACTATGCCTGAATTCAATGACAAATTTCTTCTTTCCTGCTTTTTACAGCTGAAAACCTTTATCGACCGAAATAATGCACATTATGAAAACGTTTGCAAAAAGCGTTCGGAAACAGCTAAAAGAAACTGGGAAAGATTAAAAGAGCAGAATGTGACAAACTAAAATTTAAAAGGACTGTAAAAAATGAAAGTTTTTTTGCAGTCCTATTTTTTTACATCTGCATACAAATGTAACAAATGCAGCATTTAAAGGTAATCTAAATCTAAAACTAAATCTTAAACAAATTAAAATAAAAAGACAAAGACAAATAAAAACACGTAAGAGCCTTCGGCTCTTTTTCTGAATTCCTTTCTGTGATAACAGATATATTTTTTTACTGAAATAACCGAAAACAGACAGAGAATACTCTCTGTCCGTCTTCGGTTTGGAATTTATAAATGAGGTATTAGGGTTATTCTTCCATATCCTTCTTTGCTTCCTCGATAACCTTCTGTGCTACGGGAACGGGAGCGTCCTCATAACGTGCAAAGTCTAAGGTGAAGTAGCCTCTGCCTGCTGTTACTGAGCGCAGAGTAGTAGAGAAGTCGCCCATTTCTGCCATAGGAACTTCAGCAACGAGTTCCTGCATTTTGGGTTCATCGGCAGCACCCATACCGAGCACACGGCCGCGGCGTTTGGTGATGTCACCCATGATGTCACCCAGGTTAGCATCGGGCATATATACCTTTAATTCACCGATAGGCTCTAAGATAACGGGACTTGCCTGAGCCATACCGTTTTTATAGGCGATTTTAGCAGCGGTCTTGAATGCCATTTCGTTAGAGTCAACGGGATGGTAAGAGCCGTCGTAAAGAACAGCCTTGAGACCTACTACGGGATAACCTGCGAGGGGACCTTTAAGGATAGCTTCCTGGAGGCCCTTTTCTACTGCAGGGAAGAAGTTTTTGGGAACGGAGCCGCCGACAACCTCTGTTTCGAAGATAAGCTCGTCGCCGTCGTGAGGCTCGAAGCGTACCCATACGTCACCGAACTGACCTGAACCGCCTGACTGCTTCTTATGACGACCCTGTACCTGACAGCTCTTACGGATGGTTTCTCTGTAAGCAACCTTGGGAATCTTAAGGTCGATTTCTACGCCGTATTTAGCCTTGAGTTTGGAAACTACGATATCGAGATGCTGTTCACCGAGACCGGAAACAACCATTTCCTTGGTTTCTTCGTTTGATTCGAAGGTGATGGTGGGATCTTCAGCGATGATTTTACGAAGACCTGAGGCAACCTTGTCCTCCTCACCCTTTTTCTTGACTACTACAGCCATAGAAAGAGAAGCGGCAGGGAAGTTTACGCCTTCGAGATTGATTATGTTCTTTGCAGAGCAGAGTGTGTCACCTGTAGCAAGACCTGAAAGCTTAGTGATAACACCGATGTCACCGCAGGGAATCTCAGCAGTGTCTTCCTGCTTGATACCCTTGACCATAACGAGCTTACCCATCTTCTGGCTTTCGCCTGTACGGGCGTTATAAGCGGGAGTGTCGGCTGTAATTTTACCTGAAAGCACCTTAACGAAGGACATTTTACCTACGAAGGGGTCAGCAACTGTCTTAAAGCACAGTGCGGCAAGAGGACCTGCAGGGTCTGCCTTTACTTCGATAGCCTCACCGTTTTCGTCAGTAGCCATTTCGGGCTTTGCCTTATCGGGAGAGGGAGCAGAGTAAACGATAGCGTCCATAAGCATGTCACAGCCGTCTACCTTGGTAGCGGAGCATGCATATACGGGCCAGATTTCACCTGATTCAACGCCTTCGGTAAGACCGCGGATGATTTCTTCTTTAGTAAGAGGCTCACCTTCGAAGAATTTTTCCATAAGCTCTTCGTCTACGGTAGCAACTGCTTCCTCGAGAGCGGCTCTCATAGCGATAATATTGTCATCGGAAGGAATTTCGATTTCAACGGGTCTGCCGTTGGGATATTTGAATGCTTTATTTGAGCAAAGGTTAACGAAAGCCTCACAAACGGGGCCGTTCATATAAGGAACAACAACGGGGCAAAGCTTATTGCCGAGCTCTTCCTTAAGTGCTTCAAAGGTTTTATAGAAATCTCTGTTTTCAGAGTCAACCTTAGTGATAGCGAAAAATTTAGCGATGTTTCTCTGGTCGGCTGCCTTGATAGCCTTTTCCAGACCTACGTCAATGCCTGAGCCTGCAGAGGTAACGATAAGAGCACAGTCAGCGGCTCTCATAGCCTCAGCCATACCGCCTGCGAAGTCGAACTTACCGGGTGCGTCAAGAACATTGATTTTTGTATCTCTCCATTCGAAGGAGGCTGTAGCGGAAGAAATGGAGCACTTTCTCTTCTTTTCTTCTGCGTCATAGTCCATAATTGTATTGCCGTCTGCCACACGGCCGAGTCTGTCTGTAATACCTGCTACATAAAACATTGCTTCTGAAAGCGCTGTTTTACCCTTACCTGTATGACCTGCAATGGCAATGTTTCTGATGTTGTTTACTGAATAGGATTTCAATTCCAAAACCTCCTAAGACCTCATTTTTCTTCATATAATCGGGTCTCCAAATTTAGCTTCGCCGAAGTTCTCTCCGACGATAACAGTAACTATTTTATCACAATATAACCAAAAAAGCAACGGATTATTAACTAATTTTGTACACTATTCTTTGGTGAAAGTGTATAAAAAGAATATGTGCCGAAAAACAAATATAAACTTCTGTTTTTCTCTTGACTTTTATTCTTTAAAGTGTTACAATGCCTTGAAACTTTTAATTCTCCACTTTAAAGTCTTAAAACTCAGGACAGCATAATCGCCTGAAGCTACGGTTTTGCTGTCCGGATTTTAAGTCTGAACGGTATTTTCTTAATATATGGTATATAAAAACTTTAACATAATAAAGCATATTTCTGTTCCGGAAATATATTCTCTGTTTAATTATGTATAATAGTGGTTATCTTTTTTTACATTTCAGAACAGACACGGCTAAAAAAATCAGAGCCGTATCAAAGAAAAGGAGCAACAAAAATGAGTAAAACACTTATGCTCGGTAATGAAGCCGTGGCAAGAGGTCTCTGGGAAGCAGGCGTAAACGTTATCTCCTCCTATCCCGGTACCCCCAGCACGGAAATTACCGAATTCGCATCAAAATATGATGATATGTACAGCGAATGGGCACCCAATGAAAAGGTTGCCTTCGAGGTTGCCTTCGGTGCATCCATGGGCGGTGCCAGAGCCTTCTGTGCTATGAAGCACGTAGGTCTCAATGTGGCCGCTGACCCCCTTTACACCGCTTCTTACATCGGAGCTACAGGCGGTATGGTATGTGCAGTAGCCGACGACCCCGGTATGCACTCATCACAGAATGAGCAGGATTCACGTCATCACGCCATCGCATCAAAGACACCTATGCTCGAGCCCTCAGATTCAGCCGAATGCCGTGACTTCGCTGTTATGGCCTATGAGCTTTCCGAGCGATTCAATACACCCTTCCTTCTCCGCCTTTCCACACGCGTTTCCCACGCACGTTCCATCGTAGAGCTCGGTGAAAGAAAGGATGTTCCCGTAAAGGAATACAAAAAAGACGTAATGAGCCGTGTTATGATGCCTGCTATGGCACGTCCCGCTCACGAAAGAGTGGAAAAGAGACTCTGCGAAATGACTGAGTTCGCAAACACAGAAGCAGTTTCTCTCGGCATCAACACCGTAGAAATGAACAGCACCTCTCTCGGTATCATCTGCTCAGGTGCATCATATACATACGCTCACGAGGCTATGGGCGAAAAGGCAAGCTACCTCAAATTGGGTATGGTAAATCCCCTTCCCACTACTCTTATCACCGACTTCGCATCTAAGGTTGACGAGGTTATCGTTATCGAGGAGCTGGATCCCATCATCGAAACCCATTGCATCAGACTCGGTGTCAAGGTAACCGGCAAGGATAAATTTTCCATTCTCGGTGAATTTTCACATAAAACAGTAGAAAACGCACTCACAGACATTCAGAAGGATTTCATTTCTCTCGAGGATGAAATTCCCGCCCGTCCTCCCGTTCTCTGCGCAGGCTGTCCCCACAGAGGTCTTTACTACGCACTCAAGGGTATGGGACTTTATGTCAGCGGTGACATCGGCTGCTACACCCTGGGCGCACAGGCTCCCCTGGCTATGATGGACAGCTGTGTATGTATGGGTGCTTCCATCAGCGGTCTTCACGGCTATAATCTGGCCAGAGGTGAAGAGGCTGCCGCTAAGAGCGTAGCTGTTATCGGTGACTCCACCTTTATCCATTCGGGTATCACGGGCATCATCGACATCGCATACAATAAAGGCTTCTCCACCGTTATCGTTCTCGATAACTCCATCACAGGCATGACAGGTCATCAGAATAACCCTGCCAACGGTCTTACAATCAAGGGTGATCCCACCGTTTCCGTTAATCTTGAGGCACTGGCCAAGGCTGTAGGCTTCGAAAACGTAAGAGTAGTGGATCCCTTCGACATCGAAACCACCAAGGCAGTCGTTAAGGAAGAGCTCGCTAAAAAAGCTCCCTCTCTCATCATCTCCAGAAGACCCTGTGCTCTGCTTAAAACAGTAAAGCACGAAGCACCGGTTAAGGTTAACAGCGACAAATGCATCGGCTGTAAGGCCTGTCTTAACGTAGGCTGTCCCGCTCTTTCCTTTACGAAGAGAGAAAACGGCAAGCCTCTGGCATTCATCGATAATACCCAGTGTGTCGGCTGCGGTGTGTGTGCATCCGCATGTAAGTTCGGCGCTATAGAGAAAGGAGAATGAGACCGATGGCAGTAAAAAATATTCTTATCGTAGGTGTCGGAGGTCAGGGTACTCTCCTGGCTTCAAAGCTTATGGGTAAATGCTTCCTTCAGGAAGGCTACGATGTAAAGGTTAGCGAAGTACACGGTATGAGCCAGAGAGGCGGCAGCGTGGTAACTTACGTAAGATACGGCGAAAAGGTTTATTCTCCCGTAATCGAAAAGGGTGAAGCAGACATCATCATCTCCTTCGAGCAGCTCGAAAGTGCGAGATGGCTTCCCTGGCTGAAAAAGGACGGTGTCCTCATTTCAAGCACTCAGAAAATCGATCCTATGCCCGTAATTATGGGTAAGGCCGAATATCCCGAAAACATCCTCGGCAAAATAGCCGACAAGGGCGTTAAGCTCGTTTCCGTCGATGCGCTGGAAAAGGCTCTTGAGGCAGGCACCGCCAAGTGCGCAAACATCGTCCTCCTCGGTGCGGCAACCAAATATCTCGGTATTGACAAGGATATGTGGATAGATATTATCAGATCCACCGTTCCTCCGAAGACAGTAGAAACTAATCTCAAAGCCTTTGAACTCGGATATAACGCTTAAATAAAGGCTGACGCCTTTTGAATGCAGAACGCAGAATGCAAAATGCAGAATAAAGGGTCAGAACCCCTCCGTCACGGCAAAGCCGTGCCACCTCCCCTTTCAGTGGAGGCTCTGCGAAGTGGCACCTGCCGGTGCTATTATATGCGTTCCGATTATATCCGTGTTAGGGTTATTTATAAATTTACTCTTACACCACCGAACTACCTTATTTCTTACAAACAAGAAAAAGATTTTATAATTTACACTTTACCATTACCGCAGGGTTTACTTTGCGGAAAACAAGTTAAATATTACACTACGATAAATCCGCGACCGCAATTCTGCATTATGCACTCTGCATTCTGCATTCAAAAAAATCCGCGACCACAATTCTGCATTCTTTTGCGTCGCAGAAAAAAATACGAAAGGATGACAAATATGCCAATCTTCAACCCCGAAATCGAATGTGCCTCGAGAGATTATCTCCGTGCCGTTCAGTCAGCAAGACTCATCAAAATGGTAAAAAACGCCTATGAAAATGTACCCTTCTACAAGGCAAAATTTGACGAAATAGGTCTTAAGCCCGAAGATATCCACTCTATCGATGATATCAGCAAGCTTCCCTTTACCGTTAAAACAGACCTTCGTGATAACTATCCTTTCGGACTTTTTGCAGTACCCAAGGGTGAGCTTGTCCGTATTCATGCTTCCTCAGGCACCACCGGTAAGCCTACCGTAGTCGGCTACACCAAACACGACATCGATGTATGGGCAGAGGGTGCTGCACGTGCTCTCTCAGCTGCAGGCGGTACAAACAACGATACCGTTCACGTTTCCTATGGCTACGGCCTTTTCACAGGCGGACTCGGTCTTCACTACGGTGCAGAAAAATTAGGTGCCACAGCACTTCCCGCTTCCACAGGTAACACCAACAGACAGATTCAGATGCTCCAGGATTTCGCTTCCGACATCATCTGCTGTACCCCCTCTTATGCTATGTTCATCGGTGAAACCATCCGTGATATGGGCCTCGACCCGAAAACGCTTCCTGTCCGTGCAGGTATTTTCGGTGCAGAGCCCTGGACAGAAGAAATGAGAAAACAGATCGAAGAGCTTCTCGACATAAAAGCTTACGATATTTACGGTCTCTCCGAAATCGCAGGTCCCGGTGTTTCCTATGAGTGTGAATGTCAGAACGGCATGCACGTATGCGAAGATTACTTCTATCCCGAGGTTATCGACCCCGACACTCTCGAGGTTCTCCCCGACGGACAGTACGGTGAGCTGGTATTTACCTGCATCGGTAAGGAAGCTCTTCCCCTCGTAAGATACCGTACCCGTGACATCTGCGCTCTCACCAGAGAAAAGTGTGCCTGCGGCAGAACTACCGTAAAAATGACCAAGCCCAAGGGCAGAAGCGACGATATGCTCATCATCCGCGGCGTAAACGTATTCCCCTCACAGGTCGAACACGTACTTCTCTCTCTCAATATGGCTCCCAACTACCTCATCATCGTAGACAGAAAGAATAATCTCGACCTTATGGAGGTTCAGGTGGAAATGGCTCCCGATATGTTTTCCGATACAGTCAAGGGTATCGAAAGCGAAGAGAAGAAAATCGAAGCCGCTTTACAGTCCACTCTTAACATTCACGCTAAGGTACGTCTTATGGCTCCCGGCTCTCTTCCCAGAAGCGAGGGTAAAGCCAAAAGAGTTATTGACAACCGTAAAATATAAATATATACTTGATATGTAAATTATAAGAAAAGGAGAAAACTTATGATTATTAAACAGCTTTCCATTTTTGTAGAAAACAAAAGAGGCAGTCTTGCTGAAATCACCAAGGCTATAGCTGAAGCAGGTGTGGATATCCGTGCTCTCTCCATAGCCGACACCACCGACTTCGGTATTCTCCGTCTCATCGTAAATAAGCCCGATGCAGCAGCCGCAGCGCTCAAGGAAAAGGGTATCACCGTTTCCGTTACCAATGTTATCGCTGTGGGTATAGATGATGTTCCCGGCGCCTTCTCTGTTCCCATGCAGATTTTAGCCGACAATGAAATCGATGTGGAATATATGTACGCCTTCATCACCCGCAAAAGCGAAAAGGCTTATGTTATTCTGCGTGTGGCTGATAACGATGCCGCCGCTAAGGTTCTCGCCGACAAGGGCGTAGAAATCCTTACGGAAGAACAGTTCAATGAACTTATGTGCTGATAAAAAGGGGACTGCTATGTGCGGTCCCCTTTTTTAAATGCAGAATTCAGAATGCAGAACGCAGAATGGGCGTGTAAGATTTCCGGAAATAAAAAATGATACACCGCCACTTTAAACGCTATTACCCCTCCGTCAGCCTATCGGCTGCCACCTTTCCCTCCGGGAACGGGCGTGTAGTGCTTCGGGAAACTGTAAATGATACACCGCCACTTTAACAGCCTCTCCTGAAAGGCAATGTCATTAACTTAAGGAAAACAAGAAAAAATATGCACAAAACAGAGAGGTAAATATAGTACAAAATGCGAATTGACAAATGAAAAGTGCCCTCAAAATTGAGATG
>CALCHE010000139.1 GCA_937901145.1 uncultured Clostridia bacterium | reverse complement strand
AAAGCGCCCTTTTTGCCTCGGAAAATACTTTCCTCGGTGACCGCCTTCGCAAGCTCGGCGGAGATAAACCGCGGTCATAGTAGTTTATTATTGATGCTTCCTTTGTCCCGTTCAAAACAAATAGTTCGCATAATAACTCTTTCAGTAGCGCAAAACATCAATATCTCATAAGAGGGGCACACCGTGGCAGGTGTGCAGACAGGAAACTGCCGTTCTGCATAGTTGTTTTTCCTTCGGTTAATCTGCATTTTTTTTGTGCTTTAAAACTTAGAACGGAACTGACCGTAGAACTTTATTAAAAAGTACACAGAGTTGGAAATTATCTTTTCTCAAAAGCAAAGCCACTGTAAGACTTAACAGTCTTTACAATGGCTTTTTTATATTCAGTTTTTCATCAGTGTAACAATAACTTCGACCATCTTTTCCATCGACTGAACGGGAATGAACTCGTGTACACCGTGGAAGTTTGCACCGCCTGTAGAAAGGTTCGGGCAGGGAAGTCCCATAAAGGAAAGTCTTGCCCCGTCGGTACCGCCTCTGATAGGTACCACTAACGGCTCGACATCAGCGTCCTCCATAGCCTTGACCGCATTATCGATGATGTGCATATAGGGCAAGATTTTCTCCTTCATATTATAATAGCTGTCCTTTATCTCCGCTTCGAAGGTGCCTTCACCGTAAATGCTGTTAAGATAAGAGATGAGGTTTGCCATAAATTCTTTACGCTTAAGGAACTTTTCCATAGAGTGGTCTCGGATTATATAGCTCAGCTCCGCTAAGGTTTCGTCACCCTTCATTTCGCACAGATGATAAAAGCCTTCATAGCCTTCTGTGGTGGCGGGAGTTTCAGATTTCGGCATCATATTTATGAACTCGGCTGCGAGAAGCGATGCATTCTTCATTTTGTTTTTGGCACTGCCCGGGTGAATGTTTATGCCGTGGATTTTTATTTCAGCGGAGGCTGCATTGAAGTTTTCGTATTCTATCTCGCCTAATTCACCGCCGTCAACTGTATATGCCCAGTCGCAGGCAAAGCCTTCCACATCGAAGCGGTCTGCACCTCTGCCTATTTCCTCGTCGGGAGTGATGCCCACGGCTATTCTGCCGTGACTGATTTCCGGGTGAGAGATAAGATATTCACAGGCGGTAAATATCTCTGCTATACCTGCCTTATCGTCGGAGCCGAGAAGAGTGGTGCCGTCGGTGGTGATGATGTCACAGCCGATGTATTTTTCCAGATAAGGGAAATCCTTTATTTTGATGCTGACACTGTCATTCAGCTTTATGTCTCCGCCCTCATAATGCACGGTCTGCGGATTTATACCGTCACCCTTTACTGCGGGAGCGGTGTCCATATGAGCTATAAAGCCGATGGACGGATCCTTTTCTCTGCCCTCGGTAGCGGGAATAACACCGTAAACATATCCGTTTCCGTCGAGCTTGATCTCCTGAAGACCTATGCTTTTCAGCTCCTCGGCTAAGTATCTGCCAAGCTCGAGCTGACAGGCTGTAGACGGACAGGTCTCACTGCTTTCGTCAGAATTAGTGCCGAAGGAAACATATTTTAAAAATCGTTCACTTACTTTCATTTTACTGTCTCCTCATTCTTTTTCTTGTGCTCTTCGATCTGTGCGGTAACCTTTTTATCGTTATAAAGGACGAAGAATACCACGGACAGAAGGCTGAAAATACCTGCGAAAACACCTGTGAGCTTTACACCCTGTAAGCCAACGCTTTCACCTGATGCGGCACCGATGGCAAGAATGCTGGAAACGCCCATCATAGCTATGGCTGAGCAGATTTTTTCGATGAAGGTCTTTACTGCTGAGAAGATACCCTCACGGTTAACTCCGTTTACCAGACAGTCCTGCTGAATAATGTCAGAAATGACGGACTGGGGCAGAATATTGATAGCGGCGAAGGGGAAGGAAACTATAACACCCATACCCAGACCGATGAAAAGCTCATTTCCCGGTGCAAGAGCAGCGATTTTGTCACCGAAATAAATAAGACCGAATACTACAGTAAATACCACTGCAGCGATAACGAGAGGAATTTTTTTGTTATACTTACGGCTGATTCTTATTATCAGCGGGAACAGACAGATAGCTACAGCGATAGCGCAGAGCATAACCAGGAAGGACTGTGACTCGGGAACATTGAGAAGCATAGTGATGTAATAAAGCATCGCTGTCTGGAAGAAAGCCATGGAAACGCCTACGAAAAGGTCACCAAGACTGAAAATAACGAACTGCTTGTTTCTGAAAACCTTGCCGAAGGATTTGAGCATAGACTCCTGAGGTTTGACGTTTTTCTCCACGTAGTCCTTTTCTTCGAAGGCGTAGGCGCTGAGGAGAAGGCATACGATACCGATGGCGGCGAAGAGAGAGAATACGGCACGCCATGCCCACAGGGGAGAAAGACCTGCATTTTTGAGAATATCCACAAAGAGGGTAGCCGCATACATAAAGGAGCTCGAGCCCATAAAGAATACGGTGCTGATACCGTAATATCCGACTCTTACCTTGGCGTCGGGAATGATTTCAGGAACGAGAGCATTACGGGGAATGAAAAAGAAGGTGTAGGCTGTGTAATAGGTAACAAGGAAGAAGCCTACCCAGATCGCATTGAGTACAGAGCCGTGCTCGAAGGGTGCGTAGAAGATAAGTATTACGGACAGAGCGTAGGGAAGAGCCGCATAGCGAAGGAAGGGCATACGTCTGCCTTTTTTGTGAGTACATTTATCGGACAGCGATGCTACGAGGGGGTCTGTAACTGCATCTACTATCTTGCCGATGGCGGTGATGAAGGCCATAATGGTGATGAAGCCTAAAAATTTATTGTCGGGAAGAATATTAGGCAGTCCGCTTTTGGCAGTAGGCTGAAAAAAGTAAAGAAGGTAGTTACTTATCATACCGGTAAACAGACCTTTGGCTATGTCAGCCAGGCAGTAACGGTACAATTTTCTTTTTGGTAATTGTTTTGTCATAAGAAATCTCCTCTCAGATAAATATGAGATAATAATAGCATAATGAGACGGCTTTTGCAAGGAAAAACAGGAAAGCAAGGGAATTTAAAAAAACAGTTCGTTAATAGTTTTTTAACATTTTCGTCTCAAAATATGCTATTATGTAATTAATTGTTGATTATATCAAAGGAGAGATTACTGTGAAAAAATTACTTTCTTTATTTCTCGCACTTGTAATTACCCTCGGCTGCTGTGCTGTTGCTTTCCCTGCAGGCGCTGCAAGCTTCGAAACAGAAAAGGGTGTACAGGTGGAAATCGCACCTTATCTTTACAAATCTGCACTTTATCAGATGGAATTCCCCAGTCATCAGGGATATGCAATCAAAGAGAAAAGCATCGAGGGCGACTATGCCATTTCTCGAGAGCTCAACGACCTTTCCTATACCTTCATTTTCCCCGCAGGAACTACAAAGATAGAGTGTAATCTTTCTCTCGACGGTGAAAATAACTGGAGAGGCTTCACTATTAATTCCACAGAAAATCCCAACTACTGGGAAAAGGATGCCAAAGGTAACATTGACCTTACCAAGCCTCTTACCTTCAGACGTGACGAGGTAACTGCAGAGCAGGATGAATACGGTGTTCAGTACAGAGATTTCCTGATGAATGCAGGCGTTGAAGGCTTCAAGGACTATGATAAGATTTACTGGAGACTCCGTTATATCCGTAACGGTGAAGAAATCACTGAATATTTTGATATTAAGCTTTACGATTATGATAGCGCTGAAAAGTTTGATGTGAAGGCAGTTAACTACAATGTAGCAGGTCTTCCCTTCGGAATTTTCTCAGGTGAAAACGTAATGGCTAACCAGAAGGTTTCAGGTAAATACCTTTCAGAAAACGGCTTTGATATCGTTGCTGTTCAGGAGGACTTTGACTTCCACAGAAATCTTCTCAGCGGTCTTAGCGGCTTTGACTACATAACAAATCACACAGGCGGTATCCCCGGCGGTGACGGTCTTAACATCTTTACCAAGGGTATGCCCATTTATAATGAAAAACGAGTTCCCTGGAAGGAGGCCTACGGTATTCTTTCCGGCGGCTCTGACGAACTCACCCCTAAAGGCTTTATGTACACTGTTATCGATGTCGGAAACGGTGTTTATGTTGATTTCTATAATCTTCATGCCGATGCTTACGGCGGTGAAGGCTCCAGAAAAGCCAGAACAAGCCAGTTCAAGCAGCTTGCTAAGTTTATTGAAGAGCGTTCAGCTGAAAGCGACAGACCTGTTATTATAACAGGTGACTTCAACTACCATTTACACGGCCGTGAGGATAACTATTCTCTTTACAATATTCTTTGTAAGGATTTAGGCTTCAAGGATGCATGGGTTGAATTCCATAACGGCGGTGACTATTTCAATATGAATAAATGGCCCGCAACAGGTCCTTCCTGGGGTAACTGGGACTCAGTTGAAAGATTTATGTACAGAGCAGGCGGCGGTGTGGATATCGCTGTAAGTGATTTCAGATATACTCACGTGACTGATGACAGCGGCAAGACATTATCCGACCACGCAGCAGCAGAATGTGACTTCACATTCATCAAAACTGCAGATTTCTCTGAAAATACTCAGAGCCTCGAAACTGTAAAGGGCAAGGGAACTGATTTCATCCACAAGCTTATGTGGATTGTGACTGTTTTAATCAAGGTTTTCTCCGACATCGGAAACCTCCCCGAATTACTTAAAGAAATCTAAAATATAAACGCCATCCTGAAAAGGGTGGCGTTTTGGTTTATTGTGCGGGGAGAGCAAAATACGCAGTAACTTTTCAGTTACTGCTTGTATGGCATATAACTCATAAGTTGATACTATTAACCTGTATTTAACGCAGGGGTGCAAGGGTGAGTGTGAGTGGTGGTATCGTTAAATTATCACAATTCACTTTCACAATAATTCATGTTTTCATTCCACCATTTTAGTTAGATGTTTTTTCTAACTTTAACTTTGCGTGTTTATGTGATATAATTCAAGCAACAAAACGAAAGGAGTTCGTTTATGAGCACAAGAAAATTCAGAATAGAAGATAAGGATTATTGCTTTAATTTTTTATCTTTTAAGTATGCATTTACTAAGTATCGTAATAGAGAAAAATTAAAAGTAGCAGAGGCTGAACAGATGATTGCTGACAAATTATATGTCAGTAGTTCTGCCGTTCATAATTGGTGTCACCAAAAGAATGGCATATCAGATTTGGACGCCATTAAAAAGCTTGCTGATTTATTTGATGTTGATTATATGGTTTCTTTTAGAAGAAAGCAGAGAGGTTATTATGAAAGAAAGGTATACAGATTTACAAATCCAGTCCATAAAGAGAATATATGATGAAATTATTGAGTTTTTATTTTGTTTTTCAGAAACAAATGGTTTTAGTAATTTATGGATAAAATATGAGAATAAAGGTGTTCCGAAAAATCTGATAGAAAGCACCATATATGAGTTTGCTGATACTGAAATTCGCAAGATAGGTATGAGACTTCAAAAAGAGTTTTTCTATCTTCGTGATTTAAGCATTTACGACACACTATATGATTTTGTTGATGTGGACCTTGTGAACATTTACGATAGTAAGTGTGGTTATTCTTACAGATTTGAAGAAATAGGTTCAACTGATGAAGATTATTTGAAAGCCCTGAATAAACTGAACGATATAGTGAAAGACGTGGTATAACATATTTTAAATATAAACAACAAAACCGAACGCTTCACCTATAAGGTAAGGGTTCGGTTTTGTTCTATGTGGTCGAGGCGACAGGATTCGAACCTGCGGCATCTTGCTCCCAAAGAAATCCGGAGTACCTGTTTCCGCTTATTTCCAGGTGTTTCCGACCCTTTCCGCTCGGAAACACATCCTTTCCGGCACTCTTACCTCCGCTGTTTCCGTGTACTCCGGTCGTGTCTGTGGGATAAACTGTGGTTAAGCAAAACACCCCGAATGCAGCTCTCGCCGCATCCGAGGTGTTTTTTGTCGTCTGTATGGTAACTCTGTTCGCTCCAAAAGTCAAGGCCTTTCGCAGAACAAATTTTGCCCCGCAGTAGACAAAGAAAAAGGAGTGGATCCCGGATTAGTCATTTATAAATAGAGTAAAAATACCGCTGAGATGGTTAAGCCCACCTAAACGGTATTTTGTGCGATTAATCTGGCTTTTTAAAGCCGATATAAAGTTATATAAACCCTGGTAGTCGCTCCCGAGAATCTCTCGGGAGCAACGACAGCACCTCGCGCCCTCGTGTTAAAAATGGTGAGGGCCCAGGGAGTTGCCAAAATTAAATTCCGCCTAACGGATTCGGTTGACGCTCGGCGCCAGCAATAATTTTCTTGTTTTCTCCATCACATATTTCAAAGTTCTCGTTACGCCAATCAATGTTATTGTAATTTGAACCACCAGGTACTTCTGATCCTGCAAAATATCGTTTCGCATTGTATATTATTCCAAAATATTTTGCACTGGAGTCCGGCTTGCGATATATCCCAATCAATTGGGGTGCCCCTCCGCAATAGGGGTCGTGAATGTTTTTCAAAGTGTCGATAAAGCAGTGGACCACATTTCTACTGGTGTTTTTATTGGAGCTGCTTTGATATTTATCATAATTTTCAAAAAACTCTTTTTTTCCACTACCCATTACGCATAAAATGCCTGATTCGGTTGGGATGAGTATCTCATCGCGTCGCCAAATATCATTGTCAAAACAAAGAATATTGGCTTTAAACTGCGGGTATTTTCCTTTTGATACTAGTGTATCACGAGTAATATGTAATATTTGAAAAGATTTTTTGCTACATTGAATGGGATACTTATTCAATTCATAGGAAATTTTATCGAAAATAATTTTGTTCTTTTCATGACAGGGCGTATCGCGATTAAAAAGAACATCATTATCGATCATTTCAAGTATTTGTTGAATGACAATGGAGGGAAACAATACATCTCCGGCATATCCAAACAATTCCGGATAGTTTTTAGAGGCGAAAACTTTTTTTCCATGATCAAACTTTATTCTATCGCTCCATGAAATCCTACTGTCGCTAATGATATATGCCGATGTTGGACCGTGAGTATCAACACCTATCCAGGATGCCAACATGGTCATAATAAAAACTCCTAACATCTTTTTTATTATTATATCACAAAACCACAAAAAATCAACTACCGATCATTAGAAAAGAAGCGAGCCGCTGAAGAATCAAACGATTCCTCAGCGGCTTTTTGCTATCACTCAAAAGAAACAGGCTTTGTATCACCCGTCGCAAATGCGTTGG
>CALCHE010000138.1 GCA_937901145.1 uncultured Clostridia bacterium | reverse complement strand
TTGCTTCCCGAACCCTTACCCGCAATTCTGCGTTCTGCACTCTGCATTCTGCATTAAAAAAAGCAGCCCCGCAGGACTGCTTTTTTTATTAGTCGGGATAGCCGTTAGGATTCTGGCTCTGCCATCTCCAGGAATCGGCACACATTTCGTCGATGCCTCTTTCAGCCTTCCAGCCAAGCTCAGCATAAGCCTTTGAGGGATCGGAGTAGCATACGGCTACGTCACCGGGACGACGAGGGGCGATCTGATAGTTAATCTTTACACCGCTTGCCTTCTCGAATGCCTTGACTACATCTAAAACGCTGTAGCCTGTACCTGTGCCAAGGTTATAAACATCGAGTCCGCTTCTGCCGAGAACTCTCTGTAAAGCCTTTACGTGGCCTGCAGCAAGGTCAACTACATGGATGTAGTCTCTGACACCTGTGCCGTCGTGAGTATCATAATCATCACCGAATACGCTCAGACATTCGCGCTTACCGATGGCAACCTGAGTGATGAAGGGCATAAGGTTATTTGGGATGCCGTTGGGATCCTCACCGATTCTGCCGCTTTCGTGGGCACCGATGGGATTGAAGTAACGGAGAAGACAGATAGACCAGTCCTTATCGGATTTGAAAAGGTCGGAAAGGATGATTTCGATCATAAATTTGGTAGTACCGTAGGGATTAGTGGTACCGCCTGTGGGCATAGACTCCTTGAGAGGAGAAACATTATTACTGCCGTAAACGGTAGCAGAAGAGCTGAAAACGATTTTCTTACAGCCGTTCTTTCTCATAACATCACAGAGAACGAGTGTACCTGCGATATTGTTATCGTAATATTCGAGAGGCTTCTGACAGCTTTCACCTACAGCCTTGAGACCTGCGAAATGGATTACTGCATCGATTTTTTCAGCCTTGAAGATTTTGTCGAGACCTTTTTCATCTCTGATGTCGCACTCATAAAAGGTAACGGGCTTACCGCTGAGGTCAGCAGTCCTTTTAAGTGCTTCTCTTTTACTGTTGTAGAAATTATCCACTACGACTACATCGTAGCCTGCTTTGATAAGTTCAATACATGTGTGGGAGCCGATATATCCGGCACCGCCTGTAACAAGAATTGACATATTCCTTCACCTCGTTTATAATATATAAAAGATTACCTTATGATTATACAATAAAAATTTTTAACTTTCAATAGTTTTCAGATAAGGAGAATAAATTTATGGAAAATTTATCTGATATTTCTGTCATCAGGAGAGTAATGGAAAAGCACGGCTTTAATTTTTCCAAAGCTCTCGGGCAGAATTTCCTCATTAACCCCACAGTCTGCCCCCGAATGGCTGAGATGTGCGGTGCCGATGAAAATACGGGCGTTATCGAGGTTGGTGCAGGCGTGGGTGTTCTTACTGCCGAGCTTGCCAAAAGGGCAAAGAAAGTAGTATGTATCGAGCTTGACACCCGACTTCTTCCCGTTCTTGACGAAACTCTCGCTGAATTCGACAATATCGAAATCATCAATGCCGATGTTATGAAGACCGACCTTAAGGCACTTATCGAAGAGAAATTTCAGGGTATGAAGGTGGTAGTCTGCGCAAATCTTCCCTACTACATCACCTCCCCCGTTATCACTCTGCTTTTAGAAAGCAATCTTCCCATCGAAGCGGTCACTGTTATGATACAGAGAGAGGCGGCTGACCGACTCTGCACTCCCGTGGGGTCAAGAGATTCGGGTGCCATCACCGTATGCACGAATTATTACTCAGTACCGGAAATGCTTTTCCATGTGTCAAGAGGCTCCTTTATGCCTGCGCCTAATGTAGACAGCACCGTTATCAGACTGAACATCAGAAAAGAGCCTGCCGTCACTGTCAGCGATGAAAAGAAGTTTTTCAAAATGGTAAAAGCCGCCTTCGCACAGAGAAGAAAGACAGCAGTAAACTCCATAGCCAGCGGTATGTCACTGCCTAAGGATAAGGTAGCTGAGGCTATCACAGCCGCAGGCCTCGATGTAAATGTGAGAGCAGAAAAGCTTTCTATGCAGGAGCTGGCTGATATATGTGAGAACCTTTGATGAGGGTAAAGAGTAAATACCCCTCCGTCACCTTATGAATGCAGAATGCAGAGTGCAGAACGCAGAATTGCGGGTAAGGGTTCGGG
>CALCHE010000137.1 GCA_937901145.1 uncultured Clostridia bacterium | reverse complement strand
GATTGCGGTACAGTAACCGTACCACAGAAGACAGTAGCTAAAAAGGTTCTCGGTAAGGTTACAGGTATTAAGACTAAGGCTGTAAAGCTCTCTTCAGGCACAAAGACTACTCTTACTCTTGCCTGGAATAAGGTAGAGGGTGCTGAAGCTTATGAAATCGAACAGCGTGTAGGAAAAACCTGGAAGTATGTCGGTACCACTAAAAAGACATCTCTCACGGTTAAAAAGCTTAAGGCAAATAAATCCTATAAGTTCAGAGTTAGAGCAGTTATCGACGGTGCAACTCCCGGCACTTACAGCAAAACCTTTACTGCTAAGACTGTACCGCTTAAGACTACACTTACTCTTAAAGCCGGCAAAAAGGCACTCACAGCCTCCTGGAAGACAGTAGCTAACATCACAGGCTACGAGGTGCAGGCATCTACATCAAAGAAGTTTACCTCAAAGACAACTAAGAAGGTAACTATCAAAAAGGCAAAGACCACCAAAACAACAATCAAAAAGCTTTCAAAGGGTAAGAAGTATTATGTAAAGGTCAGAGCCTATAAGACAGTCGGTAAGACAAAGGTTTACTCTGCATGGAGCAGTGTAAAGAACGTAAAGGTTAAATAAATTTACTTAAAGCACCTCATTTGGGGTGCTTTTTGTATATTCTGTACAAAAACTATGGTTTCATTTTTTACGAAAAGACCCTACATTTGTAGGGTGACTTTGGTATTTTAAAAATTATATAATTTTACCGTAGGGTAATACTATCAATTTTTTAAAAAAAGGAGACGATTTAAATGAAGAAAATCCTCGCAGTAATTCTTGCCGCCTTGATGCTCTTTACCCTTGCAGCCTGTGGCGGAGAAGAAGAACCCACAACAGAACCTACAACAACTGCAGCGCCTGTTGATGGGGCTATTCCCACAGCTAACGGATATGCTACTGTCAAAGAAGCGGGCAACTGGGAATACAAGGGCGAATATGCGCCCGGAATGCTTGAATTTGCCGATAAGACCATTCCCGGATCTAAAATTTATATCAGTGAGGAACAGGGCTTTGAGGCACAGAAAAAGTCAGTGGAATATGCTTACACGGACAAAGCCTTCGAAGATGTAAAGATAGGAGAAAACACCTATGCATTCATGCAGGCAAAGGACGGCCTTGCATATCTTATTGCTCCCGTTTCAGCTGAAGGCGACTTCTGCCTTTACATCCAGATAAACGGCGGCACCTTCGAAGATGCGAAGCCTCTTATCGAAACAATTGTAATCAAATAAATAAAAAAAGGAGACGAT
>CALCHE010000136.1 GCA_937901145.1 uncultured Clostridia bacterium | reverse complement strand
GAACATAACAACCTGTTTGAAGAGCTGACCGATTGACATAGAACGGCCTTTTATCTTCTTCATTTTTGAGTCGAGCTTATCCGCATCAGAATTGGCTTTTTTCATATTGACAAGACCAAGTTGATTCGCTAACTTTTTAGCCGATTTTAATGTAGAGTCGACTTTTGACTTAATACTACCAACAATTCTATTTAATTTTTCATACGATGAAACCTTCTGTTCATCAACTACAGTATCTGTCAAAGGGGTCGAAGGAGTATCGGCTGCAGAGCTTGTAACAGGAGTTTCAGCTGTACTCACCTGAGGAAGAGATGCCTTCTGCAGTTGTTCCACCTCAGCACGCAATTTTTTAAGCTCGCTCATTGTCCTTTTGCTCTTGGTGTTGATACTGTCGAGGACTCTTGTCAAAGGCTTCATATTATTGAAATTAATCTGTGAAATATGCTGTAGGTCTTTTTTCACAGTGGCAAGGCCGCTGTTTTCACTTGCTGTCTTAATTTTTTTGAGTATAGAGGTAAGCTTTTTGAGATTTTCGTGAGAATCCTTTGCGGTGGACTCTATTTCAATCTGCAGTTTATCAATAGTAGCTTCATTACCCATTCTTTCTTCTCCTTTCCTCATTTTTTAACGCAACCAAGGCACGGAAGCCTTCTGCGCTTTCTTTTATAATTTCGTCCTGTTTTCTTTTGATGTCTTCTTTGGCTCTCGGATAGGGCTCTTCCGGGTAGGGATGAGCCTGTGTTCCTTCTTTGGCAAAGGCGTGTAAAATCGGACTTGCACAGCATAGGGCATCATAAAAATATCTGCCCTGAAGCCATAAATCCCAATCTCTGCGCTTTCGCTTTATACGGTCCGCTTCACGGTAAGCCTTTACCATTTCGGCATCCTTTTCCCAGAACTCCTCATAGCTCATACCGATAGCCATATATTCAGGACATAGTTTTCGGAATAACTCCCCATAGGAAAAATGGGAAGCTGAGCCGTTTACCAGCTCGCTTCCCAGCCACAGTTTCCCTGTTCGTCCTCGGTTCCTTCGTCCTCTGTTTCGGGATCGTTAAGTAAGGTGAGATATGTCTCCGAACACATTTCATTGAGCTTGGCGATAAAATCGTCACGGTTCTTTTTTACTGCGTTCTTATATATCTCCAGTGCCTTCGCCCTGGTAAGAGATGAATGGTGCATTCTGAAAGCACCGATAATAAGAAGAGTAATATTAGTCAGAGTGTCAATCTCACCTACACGGAAGCCCTCTTTTTCGAGAGCCATTACCGTAGCGCGGTTGTATTCGAGAGTGTATGTTTTACCCTCGTAGGGAATTGTAATCTGTTTTGCCATAAGTGTTCACCTCATTATTCTTCTTCAGTGCTTGCTGCCTGAGCAGGTGTTGCAGGATCCACTTCCATAACATCGGTTTCGGGATAGCAGATAATCTTGCCTTGACGGGTACCGTTCACCTGACCGCCTGTGGGAGTAACGAAAATATCACCGGACCACTGCCAGCAGCCGTATTCACCGTTTTCACCGAAGCGAATCTGATATATGGTATCGTTTTTACCCTTAAGGGCTTTGCAGGTTTCGTATCTCTCCTTGGTGTAATTGAAACCGAACTCATAATCGGGAAGGTCTCTCATACCGGGAGTGTACTTTTTCTGGTCAGATGAAAGATCGGAAATATCCAGCTTTTCAGGTGTAGAAAAAATATCGGGATAGCTCGTTATGTCAATGAGCTTTTTAAAAGTAGAACCTTTGTCGGTGCTGTGATATAAAAAGGTATTAATGGTTGTCTTTTCCATTTAATCATCTCCTGTAAATATTTTTGTCTTTGTCAGCCACACCTGTATATCTTGCCGTCATACGGCAAACCGTTGGGTCATCAAGATTGGGTACCGGTTTCATAAAGGTTCTCGTCAAGCCCAAAGAACTCAGGACATTATCAGCAACAGCAATAAGCTCCTTACATTCCTGCTTCTTGCCCGTTGTCTTATTGGAATAGGCATTGACCTCAACCATAATTAAAGCGTGATTTTCGATATTCCCCGAATCCCTTGTTTTTTCGTGTACGGAGTTATCTTCCACGCTTAAAGTAAGCCTCGGGAAACTGCTCGGTGTTCTTTCGTAAGAGGTATCGCAGTCCACCTTTTCAGGTACCGCATTTTTCACCTTCGTAAAAAGATAAGGCTCAATATCAATCACTTTTAAACACCTCTTTCGCATATTCCGTCAGCTTGTTTCTTAGCTCTGCCGCCGTTTCGTACATAAAAGGTCTTGACGGCATACCCTTGGTAAATCTGTATCTGCCCTGCTCTTTGTCATAGTAGTACCATCCGTCCTCACCGTGCTCGTTACTGTCATAAGTCCAGGGCACAGGTATATCGGGATGCTGTTTGCCTTTACCGACCACACCTGTACCGAACTCAACGAAAGCGGCGTGTTTACAGTCGGCTACAATCATACCTTTGTTGCCTTCCTTATACAGAAGTCCCTGCATTGATTCGAGAAGCTCACCGTCCTCAAAGGCGCCCATACTGACTATCTTTGCCCTGGCTATGGAAACGCCCTCATCCGTCAGCCGCTGAATCAGCTTGCGGCATTTATCGGGCAAGGATTTCTCATATTCTTCGATTCGGCGGATAGCCTCGTCAATGTTTCCCAGAGATACGCTGATTTTCATTTCTTGCTCTCCACGCTTTTTACTGCGATGAGTGTACTGTTCAGTGAAGGTATCACCTTCGAAACAATAAAGTCGTAGAGCCACTCTCCCTCTGCGTCCTTTTCGGGTTTTACCTTAATGAACAGCACGGTATTTTCATCAATGGGGCAGTCTGCAGTATCGAGAGCTATAACTCCGTCATACTGCAGCGTGGTACCGAAGCTCTCCCTGTGTGCTTCTCCGCTAAAGGAGATGTTGCCCTTTGCACACACGGGTTCACGGTAGATAATTTTCTTTTCGCCTGTCTCATTTCCCTCTTCATCCTTTATGTCTTCGTACTTCTCAAACAAAGCATAATGGAAGGGTCTCTGATTTCGTTTAAGTCCTCTCATTCCTGCTGCGCCTCCGTTTTACAGATTGCAGAGCAGAGAGGCACGATGCCTTTCAGCATAGATTCGGGGACATCGGCACTTTCATATGTACGGTCTATACCGTTTTCACTGTGAGAAAGCTGTCCCTCCGCACCTCTTTTATTGAGAAGATAGGCGGCGATTTTAAGCTGTGTGTCAACATACCTTTCAGGTACTTCCTTGACATCGTCACGGAAGGGGTAACGTCTTTTAAGAACGATACCCTCCGCAAGATACAGATAAGCGGACAGAGTTTCCACATCCTTCTCATCCGTCATTCCTTTTAACAAAGTGAGTTTTCTGTTTTCGTCCATTCTGTCCGCCTTCTTTCTTTAATTATTCTTCTTATGCGTTTGCTGTGCCGATTTCGGAAGCATTAGCAACATAAACGCTACGGCTGTACTTGGGCTTTTCAAAGGCTGTTGAAATGCCTGTAAACTTGCCGTGGAACCATTCGGGGCCGTGGTCAAGACCGATCTGACCGAAAATCTGATGCTTTTCGCCGGCACCTGTCTTTGCGAGTTCTTCAAGGAAGAAGTTACCCTTTTTGGGAACAGGCTGAAGAACAGGACGGATAGCACCGATATTGAGGAGCAGTGCACTGCCGCCGGGAAGACATTCGCCGAGCTGAATGTAAACATCACCTAAGGGTGTGGTAACCTTATTGAGACGGATACCGTTTACGGTACGATCAGAAGGTGCGATTGTAAGGCCGTTCTGTACTGCATCGCCGTTTACCTGGAAATAGGGAATGGCATCACACCATAAGAGAAGACCGTCAATAGGTGCATTACCGTCACGGACACTTTTCATCATCTCAGCGATTTCCCATAAACCGAGAGGCTTACCGTCCATAGCCATAACATTCGATGTTGCGGCAGTGAGAAGACCTCTTGTCTTATTTGCTTCGCTGTCCTTTGTTGCTTTGTGATAGGTACCGTTGATGAAGGTGTACTCAATATCACGGGCGATTTTCTGCATCTTAATGCCTACCTGGAAATCAAGTTCCTTTTTGGGATTAGCCTGCTGACCTGCAACATTAAGACCTGAAAGAGTACCCATATTTGACTGTTTGGCATAAGAGATACCTACAGTCTCCTGGAAAATCTGAGTAACATTTGTTTTCTGTACACGACCTGCGGAAGTAGCATCAGGAGCAGTAAGAGAAGCTGTTTCTGAAATTGCAGGCTGTGAGCCGTTACCGCCACCTGTGTATTCCTGGCCTGTTACAAACTCCACATGATTGGTCTGTACCGCTTTGTGACCGATAAGATTTAAAAGGGGTGTTCTTGTGTTACCCTTGTTGAAGAGCATGCCCGAATAGTTAGGGCAAGCAAAACTTGTAGCAAAATTATCTGCCATTATAATTCTCCTTTACTTAATTATTCTTTGTTTTCCTGTGCGAGCCTCGTATAGTAAGCGGCTGAGGTGAAATCACCTGCTGCCTGTGCTTCGGCGGCTTTCTTTGCGTAGTCGATGTCTCCGCCCGCTCCGCCTTCCCCGTTTCTCGGAGTTTTCTTAAGAAGCTCGGCTTCAATGTTTTTGTCGTGTGCTGTGAGGAATTTCTGCTGATTTGCAAAAACTTTTGCAGTGTCGCCTTCAACCATCGCTGCAGCTGTGTCGGCGGCGAGTGCTTCGTCATAACCGAGAGCAAGAAAACTTGCAAAGAACTTGGCGGTATCACCGTCAGCAATTGCCTGAGCTGTTTCGGTTGCAAGCTCTTCATCATAACCGGCGGCTAAAAATTTAGCTTTATGCTCAGATACGAGTTTTTCCTTTTTGAGAGAAGCAATCTCATCCTTCATAGAGTTAAACTCTTCTTCCCTTTCTTTCTGCTCAGCCTTTTTCTTTTCGTCGTCAGAAAGAAGTTCGTTGTGCTTACGCTTCCATTCAGCCGCTTCGCCGTTAGCCTTTGACAAAAGATTTTTCTGTCTCTGAAGCTCTGCAGAATGGTCTTCATACTCAAAATCTTCAAGGGCCTTGAGCTTTTCCTCGGCTGACATACTTTCGTAGCCTTCGATTTGTGTTGTGTCAATTTTTGCCATTTTAAATACCTCCTGCGTTTAACAAGGCAGTTCCCTCTGCGCTATTTTCTGTTTTTGGTAAGGTTGTCTCCTTTTTGCGTTTAGAGTTCCCTCTCATATATGAGCCTTACGGCTTTATATCAAATTAAAAAAACAGGGACCGTGAGCCTTAACTCATAGTCCCTGTTGACTGTCTCCCTCTACCCTGTTATAGAGGTCCTGTTTTTAACTTTTCTCTGTATTTCAACGATAACGAGTGTACCGTTTACCTTCTTTATTTCCACCGTATTGCCCTTTTTAAGAATACGGCTTATTTCGGCTATTGCCTCACTTGAAAAAAGATTATTTTCCATTGTTTTTCCTGCCTTTCGGTACGAGATAGCATCTGCAGCCTATATGAGGCTTCGGCGGTACTTCGTCTATGGGATATACCTTTCCGTCACGCTCCATACAGACCTTACACCGTCTGCCATCGCTTATACTTTTCCATACTACCTCTCTCACGCCGAGAGATTTATATGCAGCAAGAGTAGCCGTATCAACAGCTGTAATTGCATACTGCGAAATCATAGCTGACCACAGCTTCAGCGCTTTATCAATCTCTGTGCTTTTATTATCGCTTGCAATCAGACTTTCCGCAAGCCTTGACCTTTTTCTGTCAACCTCATTGATGTAGACATACTTTGTAACCGAGTCATAGGCTTCAAGAAGATTTTCCGTGAGCCACTGACGGTTTATGAGGGAATTATCCTCACCGCCTGCATCTTTATAGGCTTTAGCGGCTACCTTGGTCAGCCATACCTGCGAAAGCTCGTCAAGCTCCTCAAAAAGTGAATTGACATTTTCGAAAACATTGAGCTCGTCAATAAAGGAGTTC
>CALCHE010000135.1 GCA_937901145.1 uncultured Clostridia bacterium | reverse complement strand
CTGAGGTGCATATATCAATAAGTCTGTTTCCCTTTTCGGAGTAAAACTCGTTTATGCTCTGTATGTGCATATGACCTGTCAAAACAAGCTCTACTCCGTTATCGGCAAGGAAGGCTGCAACCCTTCTCCAATCCTTGATTTTGGCATCACCGACCAAATCAAAAACCGGTACGGGAGGTATAACAGGATAATGACAGACTGCAAAAACCGAACAGCCGTCTTCTTTAGCTTTATCAAGCTGCTCCTTTACCCAGTTCATAAGCCTGTCATCCATTGCACCCTTAGGCTGATTTTTGCTGTCACAGTGAATAGCGAGCATTCTGATCCCGTCGGCAATTTCCGCTACATAAGAGTGTGTAGGCTCGTCAAAGGCGACAGCGTCACTGTAACCGAAATCTCGGTACATTTCACACAGGTCATTATAATCCGTGCCTTCTACCGGTACACGTCCGTCACCCTTCAGCACATAAGCATTGTCATTATAGTCGTGTCCTGCGGTCGTAACATAAACCTTTTTGCCGTTATTTTTAAGTCTGTAAAGCTCTCTGATAAAGCCGTTGTGGCTTTCTTTTTCACCGTTTTTGACAAGATCACCGGGAAGTATGACGATTTCCGTTTCCTTGTCCTGAATTATTCTGTCAAAGGTAGAGCTTATGATATCCCCGCTCTCCTTTACAAAATACTGTTCCGTGATCATATTTTTTTCGAAAGCTTCTCCACCGGGCTCCAATACATTATTTAAATAGTGAGTGTCGGTAACAAGATAAAAACTCACAGGCTTCATATAAATACTCCTTACATTATTTTTTTATCATTTAATTTTATCTTTTATAAAAAATTACTCCTCTAACAAGGAACAAAAATCAATATAAACACCGGCTGTCCATCCCATCATAGCGGGAGTTTCATACTCTTTATTGTGAGAAACCGAGCCTGTGGTGACATCATATTTTTCCCATAATTTTCCGGTTGTCTCAAAAACCTTTTCCACTAAACACTTATATTTTTCTGCGATGCGAAGTGCTTGCCGGCGGTAGCCGTAACGCAGAAGACCGTGTACTGCAATATACTGTAAACAGGCCCATCCGTTCGGATAGTCCCACTGCAGACCGTACAAATCCTCTCTTTTCTCACAGCAGGCCACGCCGAATCCGACTTCTATTTCAGACAGCAGCTCTACCGTCTGCTCAGCCTGTTGTGCAGTGCAGACGCCGGTAAACATAGGATAAAACTGTGCTACTGATATAATATCAGAATGCTTACCGTCTGTAAAGTTATAATCGCAGAAGGCCCCCGATGCTCCGTTCCATAAAAGTTCCGTCATACGCTTACGTCTGATCTCCGCTTTTTCCTTCCATATCGTTTCGCATCCGTTTTTCAGCTCGACAGAAAAGAACTCCATATCCTTTTCCATACCGAAAAGCAAAGAATTAAGATCCACCCATGCGTAATTATAGCAGTCAAGTCCCATACGGCTGTTGCAATCCCATCCGCTTTCCGCAAAGGAATACATAGCCCTGCCATAGTCCTCTGCTAAGCTTTCATCATCCGGCTTTTCAATATTGAAACGGTTACATAAAACTCCGCAGAAATCCATCAGCTCCTGATGGGTAAAGCTTCCGTAATATCGGTTAAGACCGCAGGGGGTCTGTCTTTCCTTTTCCCAAAAGCTATGTTCTTTTTCCAGTGCACTGAAGCATTCGCTGAGCCACTGAGTGTCTCCTGTTTTTTCATAAACACAGCGAACCATCTGAGAGAGGAAGGGAGGCTGTGATCGCGAAAGATAAAATGTACGGTTTCCGTTAGGCATAAAGCCAAATTTATTTATCAGATAACACATATTATCTACATTGTTTTTCGCCTGTGACAAGCGACCTGATTTTATCAGTCCCACATTGGTAAAATAAACATCCCAATAATACATTTCCTGGAATTTACCTTCACAGCAGGGTACCGTGTACGGGTGCGGTAAACCGATAAGCGTATCCTTATCTTCTGTAAAGATGCGAGTCGTATTATCCCAATTAGCCTCAATATATTCCTTTACATTCATAAAATCATCCTCCGCAGATAATCATTTTCCGTGCAGATTATGTATTCAGAAAATCCCTTCTGTATTTTACACCGAAGAACTCCGCAAGCTCTACCATTTCTTCATCCTTAATGGTATTGACTCTCGGCAGATGTGCTGTAAGCATATAAATCTGTGCGGCTTTTTCCACAGTTTCGATAAGTCCGAAGGTTTCATCCATAGTCCTGCCTGCTCCGTAAATGCCGTGCATACCCCAGACGACGAGTCTGAACTCTTCCATTTTCTTTGCAGTAGCTTCACCGATTTCATTGGTACCGCAGAGCATCCAAGGCAGTACGCCTACACCGTCGGGGAACACTACAATACACTCGGTGCACATTTCCCAGAGCGTGTGAGTGAGTTTCTTTTCGTCAAGCTCGTGAACATAATTCATAGCGAGAGTATGTGTGGGGTGAGTATGCATAATAACCCTGTTTTCGGGGTCGACCTTAAGTCTTGCCATATGGCTCATAAGATGCGCGGGAAGCTCACTCGTAAATCTGCTGCCGTCCTTATAGCCCCAGAGAAGCTCAGCTGTCGTTCCATCCTCTGCGATGCGGATAATACCGAGATTTGTTTCGGGGTCAGACTCGACATTTTTGAAATACTTGCCTGTACCCGTAACAATGAAAATTTTACCGATAAGGTCGGCGGCATCAAAGCCTGTGGGAATTTTACGGATAACATTACCGAGGTCAAGATATTCCTTTACTTCGTCTTCATCGAGCATATAGCTGATATTACCGCCGTTTCTTTCGTCCCAGCCGAGACGGTACATATTTGCTGTAGTCTTTTTCATTTCCTCCACAAAGGGAGCTGTCAATATATCCTTCATATTCTTTTCACCAATACTTCCTGTTCGTATTTTTTTACTTCTGCTAAATAATCTGAAGGGGTATTTTCTCTTTCGAGATACTCATTCCATACATCACCGAATGGAGCAGTTTTCATTTCCTCCTGAAGATACATAATCTCCGTGAATCTGCTTTCATTCTGTAACGCCTTCAGCTTTTCGTCGGGCTGTAAAAGAGCAAAAAGCAAAGCCTTCTGTACACTTCTGACACCTGTTACCCAGGCTGAGGTGCGGTTGATGGATGCATCGAAATAGTCCGTTGCGATGAACACCCTGTCGAGTGCATCGTTTCTTACTATTTCCTTGGCGATTTCCTTCGTTTCGTCATCAAATATAACCACATGGTCGCTGTCCCAACGGACCGCTCTTGTAACATGTAGGGCAATTTTCTCGTTAAATAGAAGAAGCGATGAAATCTTATCGCTGACCGCCTCTGTAGGATGATAGTGTCCGTTATCCATAAGAGGAGTAATGCCCTTGTAATCGGAGTAAGAAAGGCAGAATTCTGCCGAGCCTACTGTGTAGCTTTCGAGACCGATACCGAATACCTTGGACTCAAGAGTTACATAAACCTTTTCTTTATCATACGGCATGTCAAGGATTTCATCAAGACTTTTTTTAAATCTTGCTCTGGGAGAAAGTCTGTCAGCGGGAATATCCTTATATCCGTCAGGAATCCATATATTCATAACGCAGGGCTCCCCTGTTTCCTCGGCAAAGTACTCTGCAATTTTAATACAGGCTTTACCGTGATTCACCCAGTATGTGCGCACCTGCTCGTCAGGTGAAGAAAGAGTGAGATTATCCTTTACCATAGGATGTGAGAAAAAAGTAGGATTAAAGTCGATACCCATATTTCTTTCCTTTGCAAAGTCCACCCATTTTTTAAAGTGCTTCGGCTCGATTTTATCTCTGCCGACTATTTCACCGTCTTCGAAAACAGCATAGCAGGCATGAAGATTAAGTTTCTTTTTGCCCGGCATAAGTGAAAATGCCTTATCATAGTCTGCCATAAGCTCCCCAGGAGTTCTTGCCTTACCGGGATAGTTACCCGTAGTCTGAATACCGCCGGAAAGAGCCTCCTTGCTGTCAAAGCCGACCACATCATCACCCTGCCAGCAGTGCACGGAAACGCATACATCTTTTAATGTTTCAAGTACCTTTTCTGTATCAATGCCATATCGTGCATAAATTTCTTTTGCTTCGCTGTATCTGCTCATCAGTTTACCTCCTTAACATCAAAGGTTGATTTTATTAACTCTCTTGCCTCTGCGAGACTTATTTTTTTATCACTCATAATCTGTGAAATCAGATTACCTGTGGCTGTCGCCTCCATAAGTCCCGTAAAGACCTTTTTACCCGTATATTCAGCGGTCAGCTTATTGAGATATTTGTCCTTGCTGCCTCCGCCGACAATGTGAACAGCCTTTATTTCCTTACCGCTGATATCTTCGATTTCCTCTACAGCTTTTCTGTAAGAATCGGCAAGGGAATGATAAATACTTGAAAGCACATCACAAAGGGGTAAATCTGGCTTACCGAGATAGCTTCTTACAGCCTCTATCATATTTTCGGGCGCAAGGAATGAATTATCATTGGGATCTATTTTTTCTGTAAATGAGCTTTCTTTCGCCAGATTCATCATTTCATCATAGGAGAGCTCTTTGTTGATGTTTTTTCTGATATTCTGAAGCAGCCACATTCCCATAATATTTTTAAGAAAACGGAAACGGTATTCGATTCCGCCCTCATTTGCGAAATTGGCTGCCTGTGCCTTTTCACTCAGAACCGGAGAAAGATTTTCTGTACCGATAAGACTCCATGTACCCGATGAAATATACACGCTTTCGTCATCGATGGGACAAGCTGCAACAGCAGAAGCCGTATCGTGAGAGGGTGCAAGAATGACCGCACTTTCAAAACCCACCTCATTTTTCACCTTTTCTGTAAAGCTACCTACAACTGTACCGGGAACAGAAAGCGGGAGAAAAATATCTTCGGGAAAGCCGAGCCTGTCAAGAATGTATTTATCCCATTGTTTACTTTCGGCATTTACGAGGTTGCTTGTTGTGGCTTCGGTATATTCGTTCCGCATTTCTCCCGTCAGCTTAAAGGAAAGGTATTCGGGCATCATAAGGAAATGCTTTGCTCTATGAAGCTTACCGCTTTCTTTATCTGCATAAAGCTGATAGATTGTGTTAAAATTCTGCTTCTGTATGCCTGTTCGTGAATAAAGCTCTGTCTGTAAAATTATCTCGCTTACTGATTTTGAGCTTTCCTCTGTTCTGCTGTCACGGTAAGACACTGCAGGAAGTATTTCTTTTCTGTTTTTATCCAGAAGAACATAATCGACTCCCCAGGTATCTATCGCTACTGTCTTAGGAATTTTACCGAGCTCACCGCACTTTGAGATACCTGCTTTCACCTGTCTGAAAAGGCTGTCGATATCCCAGACAAGTGTGCCGTTTTCATTTTTTATACTGTTATCAAAGCGATATATTTCCTCAAGACAGAGCTTGCCGTTTTCAATATGACCCAAAATATGTCTGCCTGAGGAAGCTCCGATGTCTATGGCTAAATAATATGTCATCATTTGTATACTCCCCTACTATTAACATTCATTACACTTATACATTGTAATAATAGCATCTTTCCGCCACTTTTTAAAGGTCCTTATTTGTCTGAAAAAGTGTCCTCATTTGTATTGATTTTTCGAAACTGAAAATGTATAATCAAACAGAGGTGGTTATATGATAAACCGTGAAATTCTTAAGCACCTGATCCCTATAACCGACGAGGAACAGGCAATCCTCGACGGAAGAAGCACCGTAGACAGCAGTATTTATACAGAAAACGACGATAATATTATTTCTGCAAAAAAGCTTCTTAAGGACGGAAAGCTTATAACGATAAGAACACATACCCGTTTTATACATTTTCCGGAACACACTCACGATTTTGTAGAAGTAGTTTATATGTGTTCAGGCAAAACTACCCACATCATAAACGGTAAAACCATCGAGCTCGGTGAAGGCGAGCTTCTTTTTCTCGGTCAGAATGCAAAACAGGAAATTTTTCCCGCATCGGGCAACGATATTGCCGTTAACTTTATAATTCTCCCTCAGTTTTTTTACAAAACACTTGAAATGCTCGGAGCTGAGGAAACACCGATAAAAAAATTCCTTCTGGAATCTCTTTTTAAAGAAGAAAACCCCGGTTATCTTCACTTTAAGGTTTCCGATATTCTTCCTGTACAGAATCTTATCGAAAATCTTCTGTGGACGCTGACAGGTAACACCCCGAACAAAAGAAACATCAATCAGACAACTATGGGGCTTCTGTTTATGCAGCTCCTCAATCACACTGACAAGCTCGCGTATCAGTCAAGAGAAGAAGCGGCTATACTTCAGATTTTCAAATACATTGAAGAGAATTATAAAAACGGTAGTCTTACCGAAGCAGCAGGATTGCTCCATTACGATTTCTATTGGCTCAGCCACGAAATAAAAAATCAGACCGGTAAAACTTATACAGAGCTTTTACAGGAGAAACGACTTTCTCAGGCCGCATATCTTCTGAAAAACACAAGAATAGGTGTCGATGATATTTCAAAGGCTGTCGGATATGAAAACAAAAGCTATTTCCACCGATTATTCGCCAAACATTTCGGTATGAGCCCGAAAAAATACAGAGACGCTTAAAAGAACTTTTAAAATCCTGTTACGATAAATGATATCACCCCTGACCTTCATTTAAGAAAGTCAGGGGTTTAGATTATTCATTCTTTATATCCAAAGCAGCAAGAAGATTATACTCCTCAGGATAGAATTTTTCGCCTTTTTGATGTTAATCGTTTTCTTTAAAATCTCTCCCATTGTTTTCTTATATACCTTTTAATGCGGGATAAAGCTTTCTCCATCTAAGGTATTTCTCTTCGTATTTTTCTGTAAGCTCCTTTTCGGGAACAACTGTTTCAGATGTTTTATAAACCTTGTTTTCAAGCTTTGTATATTCATCGGGAGTCATAACACCCTTAGCCGCAAGAAGCGCTGCACCGAGAGAAGCACCCTCCTGATTTTCAGGAATACAAAGCTCAATGCCGAGGACATTTGCAATAATCTTAAGCCAGAGCTTATTTTTTGTACCTCCGCCGCAGACATTTGACTTTTTAATATCAATGCCCATATTGCGGATAATATCAATATTATGCTTCAGAGCAAAGGCTACACTCTCAAGCACCGCAAGGCTCATATCGTCTTTATCTGTGTCAAGACACATTCCGTAAAACATACCTCTTACATCCGTATCGTTAAGAGGTGAACGCTCACCCATAAGATAAGGCAGGAACAAACAGTCATTTTCACCGAGCTTGTTTTCTTTTGAGAGTACACTGCCGTAATCGTCACGAAGAATTTTTTCCACCCACCAGTTACAGCAGACAGCCGCTGAAAGCATACATGCCGTCTGATGATAGTTGCGGCTCGCAGAGCAGAAGGAGTGAATTGCACTGTCTCTGTCAAGGCTGAATTTATCGCTGACAGTAAAGATTGTACCGCTTGTGCCGAGAGAAATATTGCAGTCACCGTCTTTTACTGTGCCTGTGCCGATAGCCGCAGCGGCATTGTCGCCTGCACCGATAATTATTTTTACATCATTTAATCCGAGCTCATCGGCAATTTCTTTTCCGAGTACGCCTGCACACTCATCACTTTCAAGAACCTTCGGAAGCCATTCTTCCTTTATTCTGTGCGCATCAAGAATCCCCTTTGACCAACATCTGTTTTCAACATCAAAGTAAAGTGTCCCCGAAGCGTCGGAAACATCGGTGCAAAAGCTACCTGAAAGCCTGTAAGCAACATAATCCTTTGGAAGCATGATTTTGCTTATTTTTGCATAGTTATCCGGTTCATTTTCTTTGACCCATAAAAGCTTAGGCAGAGTAAAGCCTGCAAAGGCAATATTGGCTGTGTTGTCAAGAAGAAAATTCTTGTTTTCGTTAAGATTATCCGTCTGTGCCTGACTTCTCGAGTCATTCCATAAAAGTGCAGGACGGATAACATTGTCCTCACTGTCGAGCATAACAAGTCCGTGCATCTGACCCGAAAGAGAGAAAGACTTCACCTTGCTTGCTTCTATACCCTCAAAAAGCTCCTTAAGAGCAGACACAGTCTGATTGTACCAGTCCTCGGGATTCTGCTCACTCCAGCCGTTCTGAGGGAAATATAAAGGATATTCCTTTGTAACCGAGGATACAACCTCACCGTCACCGCTTAAAAGCAGAGTTTTTACAGAGGAAGTACCAAGATCTATACCAACATAATAACTCATAGTCTACCTCTTAAAAAAGAATCTGATTTACGATAGTCTGCAAGTATTCCTGTCTGCCTGAGTCGGGGTTGGTTGTAATTTTCTTTTCGCAGGCGTAAGCTGAAAGTTCTTCAAGACGGGCATTTGTAACATTGATATCCTCATCCTCGGGAACAAGGTCAACATCGTGGAAACAGAAATATTCAATCCCCATTTTGCTCATAAATTCGAAGCCTGCATCTACCTTTGCCTTGGCATGAGTCATTGTTGCCTTTTCAGCTTCAAAGCTTTTGTCTGCAGTACCTGCGCCGAACATATCGACACCACATGCACCGAGAGTGTGCCACCATGCCATAGCAAAGGGAAGGTGCTCACTCATCTTTTTACCAAGGATAACACGATCCTTGTCATAGTAGCGGAAGGCCATAGGATTTTTGCTATCCCTACCCTCATATTTTACTTTGTCAATAAACTTAAAGTATTCCCTATTTCATTCTCCCTTAAATAATTTTCTATATTTTAAAAATACCACAAAATCTGTTTTTTTGCAATCAGTAATTATGATTTTATAATTACCTTAAAGCTCGAAGCAATATTTCCACCGTGAATAGCATAATCCGTCACCTTACCGTCAGACCACTCGATATCTACGGTAACATTTCCCTTTGCGGCAAGGCCCTTGACTGAACCGTTTTTCCACTTGTCGGGAAGAGCAGGAAGCAGATAAATGTTTTCTCCGTCAGACTGTAAAAGCATTTCGCAGATACCGCTGAGCGCACCGAAATTGCCGTCAATCTGGAAGGGCGGATGTGCGTCAAAAAGATTGGGATAAACACCGCCATGACGACTGGCCTCCTTGCCGACCTCAACAAGTGTAAGAAGTCTGTCAACAAGTGAAAGTGCACGGTTTCCGTCACGAAGTCTCGCCCAGAAGTTGATTTTCCACGCAAGGCTCCAACCCGTACCGTCATCACCTCTGATTTCAAGTGTTTTCCTGCAGGCATCAAACAGTTTCTTATCCTTCTCATAGGTTATCAGGTTTGCCGGATGCAAAGCATAAAGCTGTGAAACGTGGCGGTGATGCACCTCTTTTTCAGGTAACTGCTCATTCCACTCTAAAAGCTCACCTTTTTCGCCGATACAAAGAGGCTTTATTTTTTCTATGCTCTCACAGATTTCAGTATAGAAGTCATCCTTTACCGACAGTACTTCGCAGCTTTTTTTACAGCCCGTAAATAAATCAAGAACAATACTGTTCATCATAGCTGTACTCTTCGAGGTGGCTGATGAGCCGAAGCCCATTATAAAATTATTTTCCGGTGATGTTCCGGGACAGATTATGAGATTTCCCTTTTCGTCCTCGGTGAGTATATCAAGATAAAACTCTACCGCTTTTTTCATTATAGGGAAAGCTGTTTTTCCGAGGAAAATCTTATCGAGAGTATACTCATAAATCTCAAACAGACTGCGGCACAACCAACCTGAACCGCCTTGCCAGAAGCCCCAGCAGGCTCTGCCCTGAACAGGATAAGAGAAGCCCCATATATCAGAATTGTGGTGAACCACAAAGCCCTTGGCGTTATAGAAATTCCTTGCTGCATCTTCACCTGTGACGGATAAGGTCTTTAACAGATCTGTAAGCGGTGTCATAAGCTCAGGCATATTGCAAGGAAGCACGGGCCAGTAGTTCATCTGTGTGTTGATGTTTGTGGTGTAATTGCAGTTCCACGAGGGCTTTGTGCTGTTACTCCATATACCCTGCAGATTAGTCGCCTGAGTGCCTGCTCTTGAAGATGAAATCAGCAGATATCTGCCAAAGTTGAAAAGAAGCACATAGAGGTCATCATCATTCCTATTATTCTGAAAAGCTCTGATTCTTTCATCAGTCGGTATAAGCTCACAGTTATTCGTACCAAGAGAAAAATAGACTCTGTCATAGTATGACTTATAGTCTGCAACGTGTCTTTCTCTGATACGCTTAAAGCCAATCCCCAAAGCTTTATCCAAAGCTTCAATGCAACAGTTTTTATACTCTCTGCCCTGTGTGACAGGATGCTTGTCAAAGCCGTTAAAGCTTGTTTTTATGGTTAAATATATTGTTGCACAGGTTGCGTTTCTGACTGTCAGACTTGCCTTATCCTCGACAATTTCACCGTCGGCATCAATCTTAAGAGCACCTCTGAACAGGATGCCCCTTTCCTCATCCTTGTCGGAATAGATAAGATTGTGGCAAGGATAAGACGGATGCTGTGTATCTGCGTCACCGGGACATTCACCGTCAACGATGAGATAGCCGTCAGAGGTGAAGGCTTCACTTTTCAGTGGACAGTCAAGCTCTGCTCTGAAAGTAAAAGCTTTGCCGTTTTCGGACTCAATTCTATACACCATAACATCATCGGGATGTGATACAAAAGCCGTCTTTTTAAAGTTTACGCCATTTGATATATATCTGTTAGCCAGCATCGCCTCGGATAAATCGAGGGTACGTTCATAAGTTTCAAAGCTGTCACATTCAAAATGAAGCTTCAAGTCACCGAATGGCATATATGCCTGAGACCAGCAAGTGAGGAATTTCGCTTCAATTTCCTTCTGAGCCTTGACGTATTTGCCTTCAAGAGCAAGCTTTTGTGCCTTGAGGTATGAATCATAAGCTTCCTCTTTTCTGACAGTACGGGGGTGACCTGTCCACAGGGTGTCGTGATTAAGTGAAATTACATCTGTGCCCACAGAGCTGTAGCACATAGCACCAAGTGAGCCGTTACCCAAGGGCAAGGCTTTCATATAGTGCTTTGCGGGTTTGTTATAGTACAGAAGATTGTTACGCATAAAACTCCTCCGATTTTCATATTTCGTGTACAGTATAGCATAGTTGGAGGGAGGTTTTCAACGGGGAGGGTTGAAATGATCCCTGACAATACTTATTGTAAATTCAGCGATTTCGCTTTACTATACATCCTGAAAATGCTATAATGCAAACATAACCATATTAACGGAAGTGATTATATGATAAAAACGGCAGAAATCAAGGCAAAAGAATTATTGTCAGACTTATCCCTTGATGAAAAGATATATCAGATTTGCTGTCAGATGGTGTGCCCCATCAGAGAGGATTATGATTCAAAAAGAAGCTATAAGGTCGGAAACTGCCGTAATATCGGTCATTTTCTGCATGAAAGCAAAGACAGACCTTTGTCGTCCGAGGAAGTCACCGAGGCTATCAATAACGAAATCAGGTGTGCAGCTGAAAGCAATTCCCACTCTATACCTCCGATTGAACACGGTGAAGCTCTCCACGGCGCACAGTGGGGTATGGCGACCTGCTTTCCTCAGCCTATAGGAATGGCTTCAATGTTCGACAGTGAAGCAGTTGAAAAAATCGCTGAGGTTATCGGAAAGGAATGTGCTGTTGCAGGTGTCAGACAAGCTCTCACTCCTGTTGTTAATGTAGTACGTGACTGCCGTTGGGGCAGAACTGTAGAAACATTCGGTGAGGATGTACTCCTCAATGCCGATATGGGGGCCGCAGTCTGCAGAGGACTGCAGAAAAACGGTGTAATAGCGACGCCCAAGCACTTTGCAGATAACTATTCCTACGGTGGAAGAGACTCCAATGTATCCGACACAAGTGAACGTACTATGCGTGAGGTTTATCTTCGTCCCTTTGAAAAATGCATCAAAGAAGGCGGAGCGATGTCCGTAATGGCAGCATATAACAGTTGGGACGGAATACCCTGCTCTTGTAATAAATATCTGCTCACTGACATTCTTCGCAAGGAATGGGGCTTTGACGGCTTTGTTGTTTCCGATTACGGCGGGGTTGATAACATATGCTATGCTCACAGACTTTTTGATTCTTCAGCAAAGGCACAGGCAGAAAGCCTCAAGGCAGGTCTGGATATTAACTTTCCCCATAATTCATTCGACAATATAAAAGAGGCTCTTGATAAAGGCTATATAGAGGAATCGGATATAGATTCTGCCGTCCTGAGAGTACTCACTGCAAAATATAAAGCAGGACTTTTTGAAAATCCTTACGGAGACAGCAAAAAAGCTTCCGAAATTGTAAGATGCGCTGAACACCAAAAACTAGCACTTGATACTGCAAGAAAATCAATAGTACTTCTTAAAAATGAAAATATTCTGCCATTAAATAAAAACAAAATCAGAAAAATTGCAATTTTCGGATTCGGAGCAACGCTTTTACCGGTCGGTGAAAATTATTCAGGACCCTTCAGAGTAAAGTGGACTGCCGACGATGCAAAAACACCACTGCAGTACATTAAAGAATATCTTGACGGATATTCAGAGGTTATCTTTGCCGATGACGATGAAATCGAAAGCATCGCTCCCCTTTGTGATGCTGCTTTATATTTCACTTCACTTGTAGAAGGTGAAGGAATGGATCGCTCAGACATCAGACTTCCGGGTGTTACCAAAGCAAAACAAAAAAATGAAAATGCAATAATAGTCGGAAGCAATGAATTTGACCTTAAAACAAATCAGGAAGAAAGCATCAGAAAAATGTGCAGGTCAAATAAAAATTCTGCTGTTATTCTTCTGAACGGCTCACCTGTTGATATGTCAGCGTGGATTGATGGCTGTTCTGCAATTATTGAAGCATGGTATCCCGGTGAGCAGGGAGCACAGGCAATAACAGAAATAATTTTCGGTCAAACGAATCCCTCCGGCAAGCTTCCGATAACATTTCCGAGAAGCGTAGGTCAGCTTCCTTTATTCTATTCAATGAAGCCCTCAGGCAGAGGTTACGGATATGTTGACAATGACGGATCTCCTCTTTATCCCTTCGGATATGGCTTGAGCTACACAAACTTTGAGTTTGATAATTTCACTCTTAATAATACAGATAATAAGCTGAAAATCAGCTTTTCAGCAAAAAACACAGGTAATTTCGACGGCGAAGAAGTAATTCAGATTTATTTTTCAGGAAGAAACTGTGATGTTGTTATGCCTTTAAAAGAACTCAAGGCATACAAGCGATTCAGACTTAACAAGGAAGATTCACTTGATATTACCGTTGAAATACCAGATGATGCATTTTTCTATTATGACCGACAGCTGAAATACGGTATGCACAACGGCGACTATACAATTTCAGTCGGAACTTCGAGCACCGACATCAGAAAAACCTTTGAGGTCAAGGTACGAAACAGCTTGATTTTAACAGACGAAAAATTACAAAAAGCACCTGAAAAACAAATACATTGTTATTTTATATAACTGTAACATTAAAAAGGAGAAACGGATATGAAAAAAAGGTTTCAATGGCCTGTTACCCCGCAAGCACACCCTGACAATATAGTCACCTATAAAAACTGGCGGTTTACCGTATTGACCGACCGTCTGATCCGCATGGAATACGATCCTGAATGCATTTTTGAGGATCGTGCCAGCCAGACCGCCTTTAATAGAGATTTTCCGAAGGTGGATTTTAATGTGAAAACGGATGATGCTTTTTCCTTGGAAACAGCTCAATTGCATGTACGCTGCAGCAACACCCTGGAGAGCTTGGAGGTTTCGCTTTGTAATTGGCCTCATATCTGGCACTATGGTGATCAGATTGAAACACTTGGCGGTACAACCTCCACACTCGACCGTGTTGACGGACGTATAGGAGTCGAGGACGGAATCTGTTCGCAGCTCGGCTTTGCCGTACTGGATGACAGTAAGCGTATGATTTTAAACGACGGTTGGGTTGATGTCCGTCGGGAAGATACCAAGGATTTCTATTTCTTCGGCTATAAGCACGATTATATCGGCGCCGTACAGGCTTTTTGGCGCCTGACAGGTGTACCGCCGCTTCTTCCGGCTTATGCACTGGGCAACTGGTGGAGCCGCTATCACGCCTATACCCAGCAGGAATATCTGGATCTGATGGAAAAATTTAAGAGAGAAGACGTTCCTTTCTCCGTTGCGGTAATCGATATGGATTGGCACATCACAAAAATTCCCGACGGTCGCAGAGGTTGGACGGGTTACACCTGGAATACGGAGCTGTTCCCCGATTACAGGCAATTCCTTAAGGATATTCACACATACAACCTGAAAACGGCACTCAACCTGCATCCGGCCTTAGGCATACGCGATTTTGAGGTTATGTATCCGCAGATGTGTGAAGCGCTTGGCCGCCCTGCCGACGGCACACCCTGCTATTTAGACATTCTTGACCCGCATTATATGGAAGCATACTTTGATGTTGTCCATCACCCCTATGAAGAAGACGGTGTGGATTTCTGGTGGATGGACTGGCAGCAGGGCAACAGCTACTGGTGGATTCATGAGGGTAACAAAAATGCAAGGCTGGATGATCCCCGTGAAATACTGGATCCGCTTTGGCAGTTAAATCATCTGCATATATTGGATATTCAGCGTGACGGAAAACGCCCCATGTTCTTCTCACGCTACAGCGGTCCCGGCAGTCAGCGTTATCCCGTAGGCTTTTCGGGAGATACATCTATCACCTGGGAGTCGTTAAACTTTCAGCCCGAATTTACCGCCACATCATCCAACATCGGTTATTGCTGGTGGAGCCATGATATCGGTGGCCATCATTTCGGGTACCGTGACGATAGCCTGACCGCCCGCTGGATGCAGTACGGTGTATTTTCCCCTATCAACCGTTTGCATTCTACCTGTAACCCCTTTGTCAATAAGGAGCCCTGGGATTACAACGCCGTAACCGAACGGGTGATGCGTGACTGTCTGAAATTAAGACATCAGCTCTTCCCCTATCTTTACACAATGAACTATCGTACACATACCGAGTGTAAGCCCTTGGTTATGCCGATGTATTACACCCATCCTGAATGCCGCTATGCCTATGATGTGAAAAATCAGTATTGGTTCGGTGATCAGATGATTGTAGCACCTATTACTGAAAAGAATAACCCAGGCTCTCAGATGGGACATGTCAGAGCGTGGCTTCCGCAGGGAATATGGACCGATTTCTTTACAGGACGCGTCTATGACGGTTTGAAAGGCCGTATGCTCGACCTGTACCGCAACGATTATTCTATTCCCGTTTTATGCAAGGCAGGTGCAATTGTATCCATGCAGGCACACGTGGCACATGATAACCGTCTGGGAGGTGCAGAGAAGATGGAGATTATGGTATTCCCCGGAGCAGATAACGAGTTTACTCTCTACGAGGATGGCGGTGACGAAAACGAGTACCTTAGCGGTGCGAGTGTTACCACAACCATGAAGCTTACCTATACCGATCAGAAGGCTCTGTTTGAGATAAATCCTGCAAAGGGTGATTGCTCTTTGATTCCGTCGGTACGTCAATATGCGGTGTGCTTGCGTGGATTTGCCAAGCCAGATTCGGTTATGGTTGATGGGAAGAGTGTCGGCTTTTCTTTTGATCCGACCACCCATACTATTCGCATAGAGCTGGAAACGCCCGTTACACAAAAGGTTACGGTTTGCGTAACCGGTGCCGATTTGCGCAATCGCAATACCGATGTGCTTGAACAGGCTGTTGAAATTCTCAAGCGCAGTCAGACAGGTATGGAGTTTAAGAATGCCGTGTATAAAAAATTGCTTGAATGCAATCCGATAACAGAGTATGATTTATATATTACTTCCCGCTCACCCGAAGAACGGGCAACGGTTGCCGCTGTTTTGGAATTATACTTACTGGAACAGGAATGCCTCCGTTAAGAAATAACGCAAAAAGTAAAAGACGACTATGCAAAATCTATTGCCTGGTCGTCTTTTCTGTTTCCAATGCATTCTTACATTTATATATTATCACCACGATGACAGTTAATCGAGTGATTTTGATTAATATTTTGTGTTTTTATATCGCCACAGTGATACTTTTCTCATAATTATAGATGTTACGAATCTCCAGAGTGCCACGATAATTTAAAAAATATCACTCTGGACTAATCTTATAAAACAATTACTGTCGAAAAATAAATAACAACAAACGAACCTCCTTAACATCATCATCCGAGTTAAGGAGGTCTGTTATTATTTCACACTTATTTACCCTTTACACTCAATCTGTAAAGCAGTCTGTCAATGCCCATAAATATAAAGCCTACACCTATAAATACTGCACCGAGACCGAGTATCCATAAGCACACACCGCCTACACCGTAGGTTTCGATATTGAGGAAAAAGTAAGGATAAATGAACGGTCCCGTGCCAAAATAATTAAGCACCGATGAGTCAAATTTATAAATTGCCGCATGGATGAAAATAAAAATACCGTAGCAAAGAGGAAAGAGGACGGAAATCAGAGGATAACTGATTTTCACCTTCTTCTCGTAAAAGAGCACCCAATCGGCTATGTACATAAGAGGCAGAATGACATGGAAGGTTACGCTGTTGATTTTGAAGTTGAGGGCGGGGTCACGGGTAGATTCCCACGCAATAACAAAATTAAAAATTATGAATGTCAACAGTATTGAAAGCACACCGATGAATTTAAGCAGAGGCAGAACGGTAACGAAGCTGTCATCCTTCTTTTTAGCTGTCTGCCAAAGCTCTGCAAACATAATCGCAATGCAGAAATAGTTGCTCAGGTTAGTAAACTGAATATAAAAGTCCCAACGCCATACCATATCGAAAAAGCCGAAGCTTGCGACAATACCTATAATGCCTATTGCACAGAAGGCCGACTGAATCATCAGCTGTGCGGTTCTGTTTTTTGTCATTTTACCGTCTCCTTGATTCTTTTAAAGAATGTTTTTTAGATTATAGCATTTTCGGGGATGTTGTGCAAGATGTAAGATGGCTGAAATGGGATGAAATCGTTTGGGGGTGTAGGGTGGTGTATAGATCGGAGAGAGTTGGTTTTGCTATTCTAATATATTTTTAGGGTATTGTAATAACTATTTACTACGTGTTATAATAAAAAAGAAAACAAAAGGAGATGCTAAAATGTTTTTATTAAGAAACTTAATAATCCTTAATTGTCACCTCCTTACCTTGTACAATGTAAGGAGGTCTTTTTGCATCAAGATTTAACACCAAATCAGTTGCCTTAACCTCTCACTTGGTATATAATGACACTAACAGCAAAAACAAAGGAGTGCAAAAACATGGAAAAGAACAAACTCTCAGTATGGCAAAGTGCCTGCATAATCACAGGCTATGGTGTCGGCGGCGGTATTATGGCTATGCCCTACCTTGCCGAAAAGAACGGCATTT
>CALCHE010000134.1 GCA_937901145.1 uncultured Clostridia bacterium | reverse complement strand
TTATCCTGCCTCGGCGTAATCTACCTTCACGGTGCCGATACCTTTTTCGATATTAACCGAGGTTTTCTGTCCGGCATTTTCAAAGCCGTAGTTTACCATATAATCCTCAGGTGTACCGATAAGAGTGACATCCGCATCGCCTATGCCGAACTCAAGATCACAGTCACCCCTCAGACGGTTCGTCAGCTCAAGACTTCCCACACCCATTTCCAGGTCAAGATCATTGAGCGAGCCTCCGCCTATGTTTATTTCACCTACACCGCCTTCAATATCTGCTTTGACCGTAGCCACAGCCTCATCAATTTTTACATTACCTGCACCACACTCGAGATACAGAGAAGAGCATACCAAACGCTCGGCATAAATATCACCTGCACCCGCAGAAATATCTATCCTTCTGATTTGTGCATCTGCAGGAATGTAAATTTTCAGTCTTGCTCCTCTGCTCACATTAAGGGCAGAATCTGATATAACCAATCTGCCGTTGACATCCTTTATATGAAGCTTTGAGGAATTGCTCTCCACAGAAAAGCTTTCGCCTGTCATTATATCGCAGTCAACTGCACCAAGCTCTATTTCGATTTCACCGATATCCTGACTCAGAGTGTATGTCTGAGGCTCAGACGTATCTTCACCGCTGAAAAAATCAGTGATAAGACTAAGTCCGCCCACACCTGCCAGTATACCGCCGAATATCATCACGACAAGATAAATCGCAAAGGCGATGGCACAGTATTTTACCACACGCTGAAATACTGTCATTTCAAATCAACTCCTCCGAACAGACATATTGCATTGATGTAAAGAGTAGGTCCGTCACCCTTGAAGCGGTAAGCTCTTTTATCCTCTACTCCGCCGAAAACAGAATTGGAATATACCTTAACATTTACATTTTCGGGGACAAATACGTCTATACCTCCGAAGACAGCAGTACCGTTAATCACACAGTCCTGATTAATAACAGCGTTACGAAGATCACACTTTACATCACCGAAAACAGAATTGAATTCTGCACCGTTAAAAACTTCACCGTCGAAATTAACGACAGCACTGGAAAATACTGCTGCTGTGTTATTAATCCGTCCGCCGTTTGCTTTTATCTTTTTCAGCACCTCTGTGCCTCTGTTACCGACTATACCTGAGTAAATAAGCTTGATACCGATAAAGATAATTATCAGGGGAGCGATGAGCTTCCACAGCATATCGAAGCTGATGATGTCACGGACACACAGGAAAAGAAATGTACCTACGGTCAGACCGATTGCGTTGCCTGTTTTATCCTTGGTGGTGAGAAGACCGATGAAAGACGGAACTATAATAAGGAATGTCCACCAGCCCTCGAAGAAAAAGTCTATGTTCGTTATTTCCAGTGCATTCAGGGCGAAGAGTACGCCTGCCACGACGAAGACCGCACCCCACATTATACTGTTAAATCTTTTCATTTTATTTTTACCTCCGTTTTCTTAAGCGGCGAATATACCTGCCGACTTAATGGAAATCTTGCCCTAAAAACATAAGGGACTGTCTTTAATGTACAGTCCCTCATTTAATTTTACTTAAATTACTTTTTTATTGATTACTTTTCCTTGATAACCTCGGTAAGTCCTGCGGCTAAGCCTGCGAGAGACTGAATCTCTGAGGGGATAATAATCTTTGTTGCCTTACCGTCTGCGGCAGCTGCAAAAGCTTCGAGAGCCTTAATTCTGATAACCTGCTCTGATGCACCGGCTTCGTTGATAAGCTTGATACCTTCTGCGGTAGCCTGCTGAACCTTAAGGATAGCCTCTGCCTGACCTTCAGCTTCAAGGATACGAACCTGCTTTTCAGCGTCAGCACGAAGGATAGCGGATTCCTTTTCACCTTCGGCGAGAAGGATGGCTGATTTCTTTTCACCCTCAGCCTTGAGGATAGATTCACGGCGTTCACGTTCAGCCTTCATCTGCTTTTCCATAGCTTCCTGAATCTCTCTGGGAGGCATAATGTTTTTAAGCTCCACACGGTTGATTCTGATGCCCCAGGGGTCTGTAGCTTCGTCGAGAATACTTCTCATCTTTGTATTGATAACGTCACGGGATGTGAGAGTCTGGTCGAGCTCGAGGTCACCGATGATGTTACGAAGAGTAGTAGCTGTAAGATTTTCGATAGCGGTCAGAGGATGCTCGACACCGTAGGTATAAAGCTTCGGGTCTGTGATTTCGAAGTAAATAACGGTATCTATCTGCATAGTTACGTTATCCTTTGTGATAACAGGCTGGGGAGGAAAGTCAACAACCTGCTCTTTAAGTGAAACTGTCTTTGCTACTCTTTCGATGAAGGGCACTTTGAAATGAAGGCCTACGCCCCATGTTCCCTTGTATGCTCCGAGACGCTCGACAACCATTGCTCTGGCCTGAGGTACGACTCTGATGTTTTTAATGAGTACTGCGATGGCTAAAACCAAGATAATTAAAATAGGTAATGCAAATTCCATAATGTGTTCTCCTTTTTCTTTTTAGATTTTTTGTTTGTTTTTATTTGTCAGCCTTTCGGCGAGACTATGAGTTTGACGCCCTGAATTTTTACTGCGGTCACTTCTTCACCTGCACTGATTTTTTCATCGTTCAGGCTTCGTGCTGTCCACACCTTACCCATACAGGTAACTGCACCCTTGGCGGCAAGATTATCGATATCCTCCGTCACTACGGCTGTCTTACCGATTACCATATCGGCGTTAGTCGCTTCATGCTTGCCGTTAATGTGCTTTCTGGCGATAGGTCGGGTGAAAATGAGGGTAATCACCGTCACTGCCAGGAACAGTACGATCTGCAGCCAGAGCTTAGCACCTGCCACTGCTGCGATAAATGCCGCCAGCGAACCCAGAGCAAACCATACGGTAACCAGGTTTACCGTAACCGCTTCGGCGATAAAAAGAATTACCGTAGCACCGAGCCAGAGCAGAACATCTTCCTTCATATTCATCATCTCCTTCATATTTATTATAGTTCTATTTTAAATTATTCCCATTCCTTTGTCAATAGAATACCTTTAACAAAGGAGGTTTTTGCTCTGTGGTTATATAATACACCTCAAAAAGTGAAAAGTGAATGACAAAAACTGCAAAATTCATATATAAAAAATGACAGTTTGTGCAGAAAAGAAGAAAACAAGTACGCACCAAAGTGAATTGCTCCAATTTGTACGGACAGCACAAATTGGAGCAATTCAGAACTTTTAATATAGCCTCCCTTGCTTGCAGGGGAGGTGTCACGAAGTGACGGAGGGGTATACAATGTGTTAAAGCACCAAATCACAACAAGGTTTCAACATCTAACCTCTTGCTTATTTCTTTGTCAATCTCTGTGCATACTCCCTCAAAATTGGTATTTATATCATAATTAGAAAATCGTATAACATCTATACCGAAGCTATTAAAAGCTTTCGTTCTGTTATCATCATAGCTTTTTACTTCCTCTGTATAATGCTGACTGCCGTCAATTTCAATTACTAATTTAACCTTCGCACAATAAAAATCTGCTATATAAGAGCCTATGGCTCTCTGTCTATAAAGCTTTATGGGATAATTCTTTAAAAAACCATACCATAAATGTTTTTCCTGCGGCGTCATATTTTTGCGAAGCTCCCTAGCTGTCTCAGATAAAAAATAATTATAGTTTTTATTATCCATATTATATCTCTTTTCGGTTTATTCAAATAAGAGAAACCCCTCCGTCAGCCTATGGCTGACACCTCCCCTACAAGTATGGGAGGCAAAATTCATCCATTCTTTATCTCATTATATTTCTCTAAGTTTATCTTTTCGTCAGCGAGCATCTGCTCCACCCAAAGCTGAAGTGTTTCCACGGTTATGGAAATTCTTTCCAGCTCATTCTGTATGAAAACGAAGTCCTTTATTTCATCGTCGTCGATTTTACCGTCAGCAGTGATTTCGATTAATCTTTCCTGACTGCTTTTCATAGAGTTAAGAGAAGCGAGCATCTCGAGAACTATCTGTGCCAGATCCTTTACTTTGATTTCAGGCACATATTTTTCTCCGATAGGACATTCCTTAGCGCAGTAGTGGTTGCACAGAGCAGGCTCACCGTAAACCTTAGCTAAGAGAAGTACCTCCTCGGGATTTATGGGATATTTGCCGTTTTCGATTCGTTCCAGGCGTTCAGGCTGAAGGGGTATGCCCTTTTCCATAGCCTTATCGCATACCTCGTCACGGGTGAAGCCGTGATTTTTTCTTATGTCCTTGTAAACAGTATTTGCCATATTTATTCCTTTCAGGTCAGAAAAGACCGATAATTTTTCTGCTTTCAAAAAATTCCTTTTCGTAAAACATCTCACAGAGCAAATCAATATTTTCCTGACTGTACTCCGTCTGCTTGGAAAAGAGCTTACTTATGTTCACCGTTTCATTGAAATCTGCTTTTTCTCTGCTGACAAGATACGAAATAACCGCTGTACTTACACAGGCTAATTTCACCTTGGAAAGTATTTCACCGTCAAAGGTACCCTTGAGAAAATAACGGTATATATAATAGATAAGGAGATTTCTCTGATAAAGAGATATGTCCTCCTCGCTTTCCGCCTGTCTGAAGTCACCGATGATGCTGTCAAGATAATCCGTCCACTTTTCATCAATAGGCTCCAGCGCAGTGAGACTTTTCAGCACAGAGAGCATATCACCTCTGCCCTCACTGATTACCTCGTAGCTTTCGGGAATGACATCGTTATAGTTATCGATGTTAACCTGTAGCTGCTCAGAAAAAGAAAGCAGCTCTGTCACTCTTTCCTTTACAGTGTACTCCTCATCGGTGAGAATGGCAAAAATTATTTTTCTCGCCTTATAAAGAAGAGCGAAAAGGCCTTCATCGAATTCGTCATTTCCCTCGTCAGAGATTTCTCTTTCAGTAAGCTCTGCGGGCTTTTCAGCCGTCAGGATGAGCTTAGCACCCTCCTCACAGCAGAGACCTACCCCGCCCTCTTTTATATCACCGAACCATTCATAATACCGCGGATGGTCAGCGCATATCTGACACAGATGCTCTTCTCCGAGATTTATTATAATGTCGCATAGGTTTTTCTCATTAAGAAAAGGACAGCGTTCTCCCTTCAGGATAAAAGAACTGCACTCACCGTGGGCGATGTTTTCTTCGAGTCTTGCCCCGAAGTCACCCTTTACACGGGAGTAAAAATCAGCCGTTCTTTCATCAATATCTATTTCCCAGCCGATACAGCAGTTATCACTGCACCTGTCTGCCGAGCATTTAAAGGCAGCGCAGTATGAAGGCATTATAAGCTTCATATTTTATCCCCTCGCAAAAAGCTCTTTATATCTGTCGATAGCATCCTTTACGATTTCTCTCGCCACATCGGCACCCTTCGCTTCATCGATAGCTGTGGATTTATTTTCGAGCATTTTATAAACGGAGAAGAAGTGCACCATCTCGTCGAAAATATGCTTAGGAAGCTGGCTGATGTCGGTGTAGCTATTGTAGGTAGGGTCACCGCTGTGGATAGCGATAATTTTATCGTCAGCTGCACCGTTATCGAGCATAGTTATAACACCGATGGGATAACACTCAACCAATGACATAGGCTCGATTCTCTGTGAGCAGAGAATGAGAACATCGAGAGGGTCATTATCCGGTGCATAGGTACGGGGAATAAAGCCGTAGTTTGCAGGATAGTGGGTAGAGGTATGCAGAACTCTGTCCAGACGGAGCATACCTGTCTCCTTGTCGAGCTCGTATTTCATTTTACTGCCCTTACTGATTTCTACGACAGCATCAAAGTTTTCCACATTTATTCTTTCAGAATTAATATCATGCCAAATATTCATTTTTCTTTCTCCTTTTTTCTTTTATAAAGAAATAATATCATAAAGAAAATCAAATATCAATTACATAACAAATTAAATAAATAAAAAATTTTAGAAAAATCATTGACAAGTGCCCTCATTTGTGATAATATACTTGGGCAAAAGCAAATGCGCTGTTAGCTCAGCTGGATAGAGTGACTGGCTACGAACCAGTAGGTCAGGGGTTCGAGTCCCTTACAGCGCGCCAGAAATAAGTGATGACTTAAAGATAAGTTGTCACTTATTTTTT
>CALCHE010000133.1 GCA_937901145.1 uncultured Clostridia bacterium | reverse complement strand
CTGATGCCTGTTTTTTCGTTTGTGTAGTGTTTGGGTAACATAAAAATTCCTCCTTGATCTTTGTAGCTTAATTGTACAAAGTTAAGGAGGATTTGTCGAATGTGTGAGATATTCCTTTATTATATTCGATTTTCATAGTTGTAAAAGTAAAAGGAAAGGTCTTAATTAAGGATTATCTTTTTCAAAAGTATTTTGCAAGTTTTCTATCAATGATTCATATTGTTCTTTTAATTCATAGTCAGTTGAGTGTTTATCTATTAAAGCTGGAAAAGGAATAATCACAATGCTAATTAGCATATATATTGCTTCTGAAAATTTATCCAACCTCAGGTTGCCATTTAAACTAACTCCATCATCTTTGAAAACTTGTATTTCTTTTAAAGTTGAAATAGACTGATGGCTTTCATTGCAATACAATCTAAATAAAATATATACTTGCATTAAATTGTTTTTTTCTGCCAATTTGAAGACAGAAAATTTAGGCTTATCTTCTTCTAAATTAAATGAGCTTAACAATTCTTCAACCGTTTCTTTTGGAACTAGATCATAGAGTTCCTTTCTTGTTATGTTGTCTAAAGTTCTTTTGTTTTCAGAGTTCTGTTCTTTTTTCATATCATCAATGAAATTTTTGTTTTTCGCTAATTCTACAATCTTAAGTGATAATTCTATGCAACTTCTGATTATAATGTTGCCTGATTCAAGCAAGCCTCTTTCAAATAAAACTACAGCCGATTGAAAAAGTTTGCTTAATCCTACTATTTCCGTTGCAAGATACAATTCGTCTTCCGTTACTGTTTGACCAATGAATTTACATTTGGCTTTATCAAATAGGCTTTTCGTTTCTCTGATAAGCTCATATTCTTTCTTATGTGTATTTCTGAATTTTGGCAAAAATTCATTGATTCTTAAATCAAAAAATCCATCGGTAAGTTCAATTATATTATCCATATTGAACCTCCTTACAAAATTATTCACAACATACTTTGTAATTTTCGCGAACATAGAACTATAGTAATTATACCACACCCAACCCTCAAACTCAACACACATTTTTATTAAAAATCAACCTCCCTGATTTGTACATCATAGTACAACCAAGGAGGTTAATTTTATATCCTATATAGTCACCATCAAACAGTTTCGTATGGCCAGTCGATTATTCCGCCGAATTCTTTAATATTGGTATATCCCAATGTAACAAGCTTATCTGCGGCATTTTTGCTTCGTCTGCCGCTTCTGCAGTAAACGAGAATAAGCTGATTTTTATCTTTGAGTATACTCTCAGCCTTGACGTTGATTTCATAGTCGGGTATTAGAATAGCACCGTCTATATGAGCTTCGTCATACTCTTCATGTGTGCGGACATCAAGAATAACATAACCGTCTCTTTCGTCCATTATTTCTTTTGCCTCGGCAGGAGTAATCTGCTCGTATGAATTTTCCATTTTGTTTTCACCTCCCGATGCACAGCCGTAAAGTACAGCCGTACATGTAATTATCAATATCAGTATTACCGAAAACCTTTTCATTATCAGTACAGTTTCCTTTCTGTTTGTTTTAATAAGTGCACTATTTAAGTTTACTGATAGTGTAATTATATATCATAAGTAAGGTAAAGGCAACTGATTTGGTGTTAAATCTTGATGCAAAAGTGATATAAAAGTCTCCTTAATCCTGTACTGTCGTGCAAGGTTAAGGAGAGTTGATTGTTTTAATTATTAACTTTCCAATATCCGAAGCGTTTTCCGTTAATCCTTGTTATAACCCCTTTTTCTTCTAATGAAGCGGTAATTGTTTTAATGGTTCGTTCGGATTTGTTTATTGATTCGGCAAGTTGTTTTTGAGTCATTTTGCCATCTTCTCTTAAAAGATTCAGCACGGAAAGTTCGTCCAAAGTGCAATCCAAAGTGCAACTTTCAGTGTCTTTTTTGCACTTTGGAGTTTCCAAAGTGCAATTTATATGCAAATATCTGTTCTTCAACTCATTGCTTTCTCCGATCAACAGATTTCTCAAAAAAGCTTCAAGATATTCTGTAGTTTCGTGAACACCCTTCTGCAGGTTGGTGTAATTTGCTCTGACGAGGGCGTTGCGGAAGTACCATGCGTTTTCAGCAAAAATATCATTTGTAACATCAAAGCCGAGTGTTCGCAGATATTTTATAAAGAAAACTGCAGTTGTTCTGGTGTTGCCTTCGGAAAAAACATGAATCTGCCAAAGCCGGGAAACAAAAACAGCAAGGTGTTTTATTGTTTGCTCTAAGGAAAGATTCTTATAACTGAAGTCACGCTCTTGCGAAATATCGTAATCAAGAGTCGCTCTTAAATCTGAAGCACCGCCATACATAACGGTATCACCGTCAAGAACCCATTCGGATTTGCTTATGTTATAATCTCTGATTTTACCTGCATGCTTGTAAACGCCTTCAAAAAGTCTTGCATGAATTGATATATATTGAGCAGGAGACATTACAAAGGACTTTTCTGAAATGAGCTGAGCGATACGCACTGAAACCTTGTCTGCTTCTTCTGTCCGGTCGTTTCCTGTATGAGATATATTCTCTTTATAATAGCTGTGAATAAGACGGTCGGCTTCTTCAAAAGTGATGTCACCTTCGATGTTTCTTTTTGCTGTATCTATCAGATAGTCACTTGTTTTAAGCCCGTCTACAGCCTGAAGACCAATCGCTGTATGCCAGGCGTAGCCTTTTTCTTTTTTCTGTGGCTCTTTTTCTCTCAGATACTCTTCAAATATATCGTTCATTTTTTCCTCCGATATAATTTAATTACTCAATAATTATACCATACATTGCAAAATAAATCCATATTTTATAAGCAATTAGTTTGGCTGTTGTCAGCAGTTTATTATGAGATTGGCAAATGTAGTTATATTTCAGCTTATCCCTTTACAAACGTATCATATGCAAACCTTGCCCCTAATCTGAATCCCGATATAAAACTGTCAGAATTGCTTATACTCGAAAACTCATTGTAAGCATTTA
>CALCHE010000132.1 GCA_937901145.1 uncultured Clostridia bacterium | reverse complement strand
GATAAAAAATCAACCCTCAAATCGGTGAGAAACGAGGGTTTGTCATCAGTCTGAACCGCTGTATTTTCCGTACAGCGGTTTTTGTTTGTTCTTTTTGTTTTATTTTATTTTACTGCTGCATTGGTTTCGCAGGGCAGTATATTATAGGAAGTGCCGTCACGGTCGATCATGCTGATGGGTACTTCGGGTAAAAGCAGATGTATGGTAGCGATGAAGTTATTACTGTTGGCGCCGGGAAAACCTGTTACGAGAGTGAGGGGCTTTCTTTTTGCGATGTGTGCGCATACGGTTATGATGGGATCGTCGCTGAAATAAACAGCCATTTCTCCCCCTTCCTTCTGTGCCGTCTGATAAAGAGACTCCAGAACGTCAGGATCTACAGGGTTTTCATTGCTATTAAGCGGCAGAACAGAAACGACCTCCAGCTCTGCCCCAAATTTATCGGATAATACCTTTCCTGCTTTAACCAGAGCTTCTGAGGAATGCTGTGCAGTAACGCAGACCAGAACAGTTCTTCTGTTTTTCATGGAAAATTACCTCCTTTTCCTTCTTCAGTTTACTTCGGATAGTTTAAGGAAACCTAAAATATTATATTTATGTTTCGGAGCTTTTAGTAGCCGCAGAAAAAATTAATTAATTGTTATTGTAAAAAAATACGGCTTATGGTATACTGAAATAACAGTACAGGCAAAGGAGGATTTTAATTGTCAGGAAAATCAAAGCTGAAAGCACAATGCGGAAATTTTTTCAAATACCGTTATCTGATTAAAGAATTAGTCAGCAAAGATATAAAACTGCAGTACAGAAATTCAGTTCTGGGTATGTTCTGGACCTTTCTTGAGCCGCTTCTTACGATGATAGTTCTGTCCCTGGTTTTCAACAGACTTTTCGGAAGAGATTCAAGCAAGGTGGTAAACTTCCCTGTTTATCTTCTCTGCGGTAAGCTTTTATACGAATTTTACACCACATCCACCAAAAGGGCTATGCGTTCCATAAGGTCGAAAGCATCCATAATCAAAAAGGTTTATGTGCCGAAGTATGTCTATCCCCTTTCGGCTGTCCTTTCGAAGTTTGTAACCTTTCTTATCTCCCTGTCGGTGCTGGTAGTGGTTATCCTTTATTTCAATTTAGCTAACATAAATCCTATAACACTCAGTACAAATATAGTATGGGCGCTTCTTCCCATAACAGTTCTCTTCTTTTTCAGTCTGGGTGTAGGTATGATTCTGGCTACGCTGAATGTGTTCTTCAAGGATATCGAAAACATTTACGATGTTTTTTGTCTCCTGCTTTTCTATACCACTCCCATCGTGTACAGCATCGACCGTCTCGGTGACCCTGCCACATCGACTATCGCAAAGCTCATACGCTTTAATCCGATGTACGGCTTTATCGATATGTTCAGAGGTGCAGTAATCCACGGAGCAGAGTTTTTCACTTATTTTGATATGAATCTTTTTTATTACTGCTGCGGATTTACAGTAGTGGTAATGATAGTAGGCTTTACCATGTTCTACAAAAATCAGGATAAGTTTATCTTACACATTTAAGTTGGTGATCTTATTGAGTAAATATGCAATAGAAGTTGACCACGTAAGTATGCTTTTTAATATGAGCAGTGAAAAGGTCGACAATTTAAAAGAATATTTCGTCAGATTAGTTACGAGAAAGCTTAATTTCGAGGAGTTCTGGGCTCTCAGAGATGTAAGCTTTAAAATAGAAAAGGGTGACAGGCTCGGCGTTATGGGGTTTAACGGTGCCGGCAAAAGTACTCTTCTCAAGGTAGTGGCAGGTGTTCTTAAGCCTACTACAGGCTCGGTCAAGGTAAGAGGTGTGATTGCGCCTATGCTTGAGCTAGGTGCAGGCTTCGATATGAACTACACAGGTAAAGAGAATATTTTTCTTTACGGTGCCACAATGGGATATTCAAGAAAATTCCTCGAGGAAAAATACGACGAAATCGTAGAATTTTCTGAGCTGGGAAAATTCATAAATACTCCGATGAAAAATTATTCCTCAGGTATGAAGTCACGTTTAGGCTTCGCTATAGCTACAGCTGTAAAGCCTGATATTCTCATTCTCGACGAGGTTCTGAGCGTAGGAGATGCTACCTTTAAGGAAAAAAGTGAGCAGAGAATAATGGAGCTTATGGATGACGGTGTTACGGTGCTTTTCGTTTCACACAGTACGGAAAGAGTGAAGAAAATATGTAACAAGGCTATCATCCTTACCAAAGGTCAGCTGGTGGCTTCAGGTGATGCAGAGTCAATATGTAAAATATACACTGAAATGGTAAACAGCAGATAATTCAGTAACAGAAAGCTTAAGTCTGTCGGGTATACACCCGGCGGGCTTTTTATGTGCAAAAAGACGAAAATCCCCGGATTGTCTTTTAACGCTTTAAGGTCTGCCTTGTATCGGGATTTCCGGTTTGTCTTTTTGCATAATAGTATCTGTGGGAAATGACGATTTTTCTTGTTATAGTTGCTTTTTCGCAGTAAAGAATATATAATGGTATTTGTCGGTAATTCGATAATTTTATGTTTCAAAGAACAGAAAGGAGTTTTGACATGGCAGAGCAAAAGCAAAAGTTAAATGTCAAACTGACCATACTTACCGGTTTCGGATTTATGGCATCTTCTATAGCGTGGGCAATTTATGACCCGTACATCACCAAAATACTTAATAAGCTTCTTACTGAATCTGCTTTCGTTTCAAACTTAAGCGCAAAACTTAATGAAGCAATCCCCTTCCTCGCAGAGTTTGCCCGTTCACAGGGTGAGGACGTAGGCTTCGGCTCGAGCATTTCTCTCGTACCGCTGTTTATCGGTATTATTATGACCTTCGATAATATTTTCGGTGTCATCTTCCAGCCTGCCTTCGGTAAGCTTTCCGATAACTGTCACTCAAAGCTCGGTAAAAGACGTCCCTTCATCGTTTTCGGTGCACCGGTATCAGCTTTACTCTTCGCTATAATTCCCTTCGTGGCACTTAAGACAGGCAGTCTCCCCGCCACAATGGCTTGCATCATTCTCTTTGTTTTCACCATGTCACTCTGGCGAGCACCTGTTGTTGCTCTTATGCCTGACCTTACACCTCCCGAGCTTCGCAGTGAGGGTAACGCCATTATCAACCTTATGGGCGGTATCGGCGGTGCTGTAGGTATGGTAGCAGGTACTGTAGCTGCCGCTATTTATGCACTCCTTTTCGGTAAGGCAACAGAAGAAAGCCAGACCTTCCCCATCGTTTTTATTATCGGTTCTGTGGTTATGGTTGCCGGTGCCTTAGTTCTTCTCTTCTTCGTTAAGGAGCAGGACAGCAGAATTCAGGTCAAGGCAGACAAGAATATTGCTCTCGATGCAGCCGCACAGAAAAAGGCTGAAAAGGAAGCTAAAAAAGCTGAAAAGGCAGAAAGAAAAGCTAATAAGCTTTCTGCAGGTGAAAGAAAGAGCCTTCTCTTTATGCTCGCATCTCTCTTCTTCCTTTTCTGCGGTTCAAACGCTATCACAACCTTCTTCTCTCTCTTTGCTCAGGAAATCCTCCATATGGCTACTGCAGAGGCTACTATAATTATGGCTATCTTCGCTGTATGCTCAGCAGCTGCTGCTATTCCTGCAGGTAAGATGGGCAGAAAGCTCGGCAGAAAAAAGACTATTATGGCAGGTCTTTCTGTATTCATTTCCGCATTCCTTGTGTTCTTCCTTGTATTCACCATTATGGTTACAGGTCAGGGACTTTCAGTTAATAAGTATGTTCAGTCAAACAAGGTTTACGCAAATATCGACACGGCAGTGAACGAGGTTAATACTGCTCTTAAGGAAGAAAACCTCACAGGCGATTTTGCCGCTCTTACCATCGACGGCTATATCGATTACCTTAATGCTCCCGAGGAAGGAAGCTCCTATGAAAAGGTTACTGCTGCTCTCGAGGAAAAATCAGGCGGTGAGTTCAGTCTTGATAACCTCGTAGCTACAAGTAATAATATCATAGGTAAAGAGGTTGCTGAAGGTGCCTACGGTGAAGCTCTGAGCAACATCAAAGAATCTGTCGACGGTATAGTGAAAATCCTCAAGGTTCTCATTTATCCTGTTCTTGTTCTTGCAGGCTTTGCGAATATGTTCATTACAGTTAATACTCTTCCCCTCGTTCTGGAAATCGGCGGTATTGATAAGGTCGGTACCTTCACAGGCTACTACTATACAGCTACCTTCTCAGCACAGATCGCTTCCCCCATCGTTTACGGTGCGGTAGCTATGGTTACAGGTACGTATATGTCCCTGTTCTATTACAGCCCGATAGCATTCCTTATCTGTCTCGGTCTTATCCTCTTCGTTAAGCACGGTGAGGCAGTTCCTCAGGAAATCATCGATAAGATTGAAGAAGAAAATAACGACTGATAAAAATCATTATAAAAATTATACGGAGACATCATCAGGTGTCTCCGTTATTTTTCTGACTGTCAGTATCAGTGTTGCTTCATTTTAGTTTTTTTGCTTTGGCAGGGTAAAAACAAATTTTTTCTTTCTCAGAGCATATTTTTTCAGTCCGGGAATTACGCCTTCGGCTTTGTCGGTATATGTCAAGACATAATCTGCTTCATCGACCATCCATCGCATAACTTTTATTATCAGCTTTTCTTTGGTAGAAGTATTTATGGAAAAAATAGGTGCCAGACTTCTCTTTTTTATTTCAGAGGTAGTAAGCCTTGTCCCTTGCTCTACACAAAATATTACATTGTAGCCCACATGAGGATGCTTCGAACACAGATTAAACAGAATTGTCTCAGCCATTTCATCAAACTTTCCTCTGCTTCCTACATAAAAGAAATCTACATTGTAATCAGTAATCATAATATTTATAGCTGCTTCTATGTTTTCCCACATGGATTCAGGTGTATCCCTGTCTCCTAATAATGCACAGATAGTCATAATAGCATCGCCGTCTTTCTTTTGAAAATAAAAAAAGTGCGCCATTGAGACGCACTGAAAAATGCATAACCTCAATGCTGCGACACATCTTTCACGCCATAAAGGTGCAAAATCAGAGGATGCATTTTATCCAAAGTAGAATGCACCTATTATGGCAAAAATATTCAGATGTGTCGCAAGAATAATTTACCACATAAACGGTAAAAAATCAAGTGTAAATAAAAAAAAGTGCGCCATTGAGACGCACCGAAAAATGCATCTCTACAGCGCGAACTACTACTTTGATTTTCCAAAATTAAGGATGACAAAATAGAGAGAATACATTTTTACACAAATGTATTTCCCTTAATTTTGGAAAAATATTATTTTTGTAGTTCGCAAGAATAATTTACCACATAAACGGTAAAAAATCAAGTGTAAATAAAAAAAGTGCGCCATTGAGACGCACTGAAAAATGCATCTCTACTGCGCGAACAACTATTCTGACCCAAAAACAAGGATGACAAAATAGAGAGAATACATTTTTACACAAATGTATTTCTCCTTGTTTTTGGTTTTATGTACTTTAGTTGTTCGCAAGAATAATTTACCACATAAACACAAAAAAATCAAGTGTAAACTGAAAAAGCAGAAGAGAAGGAAACTATATGTTAAGAAAGCTGATTGATACAAACTGATACTAATTAGTATCAGTTTGCATTCATCAAAAAAAGCACCCACCTTTCTGGCGGGTACTTTCTGATTATTTAATCACTGTGGGTCGCGATTCCGAATTTAATTATGCTTTGTCAGCGCAGCCGAGAACAGTTTCGATCTTATGTGAAACAACACCTTCAATAGCATCTCTTGCGGGAGTGAGGTACTGTCTGGGGTCGAAGTGCTTGGGATTTTCGCTGAAGTGCTTACGGATAGCAGCTGTCATAGCGATACGGATGTCAGAGTCAACGTTGATCTTACAAACAGCCATTGAAGCAGCCTCACGGAGCATATCCTCGGGGATACCGATAGCGTCGGGCATTTCACCGCCGTATGCGTTGATAGTTTTAACGTCTTCCTGATTAACGGAAGAAGCACCGTGGAGAACGATGGGGAAGCCGGGGAGCTTTTCTTCTACTTCCTTGAGAATGTCGAAACGAAGCTGGGGCTTCTGGCCGGGCTTGAATTTGTAAGCACCGTGGCTGGTACCGATAGCGATAGCAAGTGAGTCAACACCTGTTCTGGTAACGAAATCGTAAACCTGAGCGGGATCGGTGAAGTTAGCATCCTCTTCACTTACGTTAACGTCGTCTTCGATACCTGCGAGCTGACCGAGTTCGCCTTCAACAACACAGCCGTGTGCGTGAGCGTAGTCAACAACCTGCTTTGTGAGAGCTACGTTTTCCTCATAGGGAAGATGTGAGCCGTCGATCATGACTGATGTGAAGCCGCCGTCGATGCATGCCTTACATGTTTCAAAGTCGGGGCCGTGGTCGAGGTGGAGAGCGATGGGAAGACCTGTTTCTTCTGCTGCTGCCTTAACCATAGCTACGAGATAGTCGTGAGAAGCATATTTTCTTGCACCTGCAGAAACCTGAAGGATAACGGGAGAATTGTGCTTTTTAGCAGCTCTGGTGATACCCTGAATGATTTCCATGTTGTTTACGTTGAATGCACCGATAGCGTAGCCGCCCTTGTATGCATCCTCAAACATTTTTTTAGTTGTTACTAATGCCATAGTTAACTACTCCTTATTTTAAATTTGTTTTATTAACTTAACAGATAAAGTATACTCTGTTATTTTACAATTGTCAAGAAAAGATATTTTTAGCCGGGTGTATAAGTGAAGGCGAAGCAGTGTGAACGGATTCTGCCGCCCATTACCTTGATACGGAAGTCGTTACCGGTCATAACGGTACCGCCTACATTTATGGAGGAAACATAGCCGATATCGTCTCTTACGGCACTGTCGTGAGTGATGATGCCGAGCCAGGTGGAGGGATCGCCGCTGAGGTCGATTTTCGCATTTTCCTTAACCAGCTTTTTAAGGTCATCACTTGAGATGGTGTAGGTGGATTTGAAGTTAGCATCGAGATAGTCACCGTAGCTCTTTCTGCCGCCGCTGAGGTAAGGAACAGAAGCACCGATACCCTTGCCCCATACGTTATAGTAGGAGGTGGTTACACCTGCGCTCATAGCGTGGAAGGGAGTTACGGCTACATCGGAGCCGTTAGCGATGTAGTAGCCGCCTGCCATAACATCGTCTACTACGGAGTAAACGGTCTGTGAGGGAGTTTTGCCGAAGGCGGTGGCATCTGCACCGAGATTGAAGCCGTTGTATTTGGCGAATGTATAAATAGCGACAGCCTGAGCTTTAAGAGCTTCTACCTGATAGGAGCCGCCCATTTCGCTTTCGAGAGCGGAAGCGATGAAGTCTCTGGTGTTATATTCAGTGCCTGCATATTTTATTTTAGCGGGATAAGCATCGCCTGAAACGATTTTCGTGTTTTCGCTGGCATCATAGTAGTAGTGTGCGAGAATCTGCCATGCATTCCAGCCCTGTGAGGCAAGATAGTTAGCGCCGACCTGGCTCATACCTACGCCGTGACCGTAACCGAAAACATAGAAGGTGAAAACGCCCTTTTCTGAAGCGGTAGCCGCTGTGGTGGGAACAGCTGAAACCTCGGGAGCCACCTGCTCGGTTATACCGTTATTGAGCTGAGCGGGATTTTTGGTAGTGTTTACGAAGGGATTTTCGGTAGTGGTGGGAGCTGCAGTAGACTGAAAGTATGCGGGGTTATTTACACCGATGTCGGGAGGAGTGGTTGTGGTGGTCTGAGGCTTGAGCATAAAATAAGTCATAATCATAGGACTTATGATAGCAAAGACTAAAACTACGGCAGCGAAAATCAGCATACCCTTGGTAAGAGTAAACATATTTTCCTTTGCTGCAGGTGCGACAGCCTCTGTCTTTTCTTCCTCATCATCATTGTCGCTGTAGTCGATTTTAGCTATAGAGGTATTTACTACTGCCGCCTTCTGGCTTACTACATCGGAAAGGATGCTGACAGCGTGAGGAAGGATAAGAGATATATCGTCGGGGTTAGCTGTGTTGATTTTCTTAGCCTTGGCAGTACTTCTGTCTACTACTGCTACATAAGCATACCATGAGGGTTGTCCGTTTTCGTTTTCTACAGAGTAAACAGGAGAAACAGAAGCACCGAAATCACAGTCTGTGTTATACATTGCCTCTCTTGCGTGGCGTATAACTCTCATTGATTCGCTTTCTTTGGGGATTTCCTGTCCGTCATCCTTATTCTGTAATGCTTCCTCGAAATCGGATTCCTGGTCAGCCTCTTCTTTTGCTTCTTCCTCGGGGTCGTTGATTTCCACGAAGCCGATAGTTTCGGTAAGTCCGTCCACCTTATCGTAAAGATTGTAGATCCACATCGCAGCTTCACTTGTGGTGAGGGCTACCTTTTTATCAAGAGATCTGAGAGTGGATACCATTTTTTCCACTGCGGGAAGAATGTCGTAGTCGGGCATTTCTATTTCACCGTCTGCGAAGTCGGAGAAGGGATTTTCGCTGTGATCTCTGATAAAGGCGAGAACCTGCTCTTCATTTTTCACCACACTGGCGAGAACCTCGTCCAGTCTCATAAAGTCGAGAGGGATGAAGGTAAGTCTGCCCGAAAGAGCATCACAGGTAAAACCGCTGTAAAGTCCGTCGGTTGTGAGATGAAGAACGCTGTTTTCGGGTACGAAGCAGTGACCTTCGATGTCGATTTCAGAAATGTCATCACCTGCGTTAAGAGTGATGAAATCAGCGATTTCGGGTGAAACTGAGCTCTCTAAAATAAGCTTGGTGATAAGATCCTTTTTAGCTTTAATGAAGTCAGTAAGCTCTGCGGCTACGATAATGTGCTTTCCGCTGTCAAGAGCGGACATTACCGATTCAAACATTTCGCCGTAGGATTCGAAATCCTCCATGGTCTCTTCCGAGAGGCCGTACTTATCCAGAGCAAGGCAGATTTTGTATATGGAATCGGAAGAGAAAGCAGAAAGGTCTTTCAGAGTGTATAAACGTATCATTATATTTTTAACCTCCCAATAATCGGTTTGTTATCAGTCATCAGCCGACTTCCCAACGGCTTGCATTCACATAGGGATTGTCGAGCTTCTTTTTGCTGTAGTATGCCTGAGGATATCTGGGGTTGGGGTTTACGGTTGCTTTTGAAACATCCACATCGGTGCTTTCACCGGGTCTTACCAGTCGAGCTACTACTACGAAGCGTGCATCGTCAAACTCGTGAGAGCAGGTGGAAAGGGTGAGAAGCTTATCTGTAGGCAGCACATCTACGCCTGTGTCGTAAAGAGAACGCTGCTGCATTTCGTTGAGATAGGCTGCGAAGCGGTCCTGTGTGCTGAGTGATGCGAAGTAATATCTGAAAATGTAACCGTTGTCGTCCTTTTCGTAGGCATTGGTAACGAAGGCGGCTACGACCTTCCAGCTGTAGTCCTTATAAAGAGTATTAAAGGTTATTACGGGAGCGGCTTTGAAGCCGTCTATTTTTTTGTAAGCATCCAGAGCACCGAAAACCGTACCGTTATTCATATGGTGACCGAAGATTATGGTATTGGTATCGAGCTCAACAATGTTATTTACGTGAGTGACGAAGGGGCATCCGTATTTGGTGCTTTTTCCGTAGAAGTTCTTTTCCAGATATTTGGAGTCATTCTCTGCCTGTACGATAGGAAGGCTGAGACCTACGCCTTTGGCCTCAAGATAACCTACGAAGTCGGGGTTAGTGGCGTAGAGCCTGGCGTATTTCAGCTGAAGACCCACAGGGAAAATCACATTAGGAAATTCCTTCTGTATCTGTGCCCACTGCTGCTCGGGAGTAAGAGGAGCTGTAGTGGTTTTGTTTTCTTCTTTTTTGTTGTTTTTCTTCTTTGTGGTTTCTTTGTTGTCGCTGTTTGCGGCCTGAGATGAGGGCTCAGTGATGATAAGGTCTGAAACACCCTCCTCCAGCTTATTGTTTTCACTTGAGAGACGGTATTCATTCAGAAGCATACCTGCGGAAATAACGATGGCGGTAAGTGCTGTGCCGAGAATGATGCGTCGGATTATTTCGAAGCGTGAAAGCTTTTTCTTGCCTTTTTTATCTTCTTTTTCTGCCACATCAGAGCTGACATCGGTAACCGTTTCGTCGGCTGTGTCCTCTATTTCAAATCCTCCGAAGCCTAAGGGAATATCGTTGCCTTTGTCGGGTGTGGGACGCTGATACACAGGTGTTTTGCCCTGTCTGAGTAAAATAGAGTTAAGCTCGTAGGTGCTCATTTCCATTTCCTCGACCTTGAAGCTGCTCTTTTTAGCAGGAGCTGCCTTATGGGGAAGAGTTACGGTTTCCTCTTCGATTTCTATGCGGTCATTTATGGACGGCTTACCTGGAACGGTTTTCACGGGTGCGGTTTTAACCGGAATCTCCTCCGGGGTATCTTCCGTGAAGCTTTCGTCTTCGTCAGAATATTCCTCAGCGGGAGCGGGTCTGTCGAAATCCTCGCTCTGATAGAGAACTCTCATTCCTGTATCTGCTTCGGGCTGAGTCTCTGCAGTGAAGGGCTGAGGCTGTGGTTGGGTATACTGTACGGGAGCACCGTACTGCTGAAAAATAGCATTCATCTGCTCCTGTGTAAGGGGAAGCGGCTGCATCGGATAGCCCGGCTGACCGTAAGGCATCTGACCTACGGGAACGTAATAAACAGGCTGACCGTAAGGATTCGGCTGAATATATACGGGCTGACCGTAGGGTATCTGTCCGGGTACAGAGGGATCAGGCTGTGCACCCTGGGGTATACCTGAGGGGCTGTTTTCCTTCTGTGCCGTATCTTTGTCGTTATAGATGTTTTTCATAGTCAATTCCTCGGATAAGAATTTATAAATTCCTCAATATTGCCCTCTGACCTTAATTCAGGGCTGTTAATGATGCATAATCTTAACTGATTGATAGCGTTTGAGGCAGAGACGAATCGGTTATAATCTCTGCAGTTTCCGTTTTTTCTGCCGTGAAATTCTTTGAGATAAAGATTTTCACCGTCAGTAACGGCTATATATATGAGACCGACCTCTTTTTCGGGATCGTCGCTGGTAGGACCTGCCATACCTGTGACAGCCACACCGTAGTCAGCTCCTGAAAGCTTTTTTACACCCAGAGCCATCTGTGCGGCGACGATATCGCTGACAGCGCCGAAGTGTGAAAGGTCATCGGCTCTGACGCCTAAGATTTTTTCTTTGATTTCATTTGAGTAGGATACCACACCGCAGTGAAAAACCTCAGAGGCACCGCTGATGTCCGTAATTCTTTTGGCACAGAGACCTGCTGTACAGCTTTCTGCAAAGGCGGCAGTAACCTTCTTATCTTTCATAAGAGAAACTGTGGCTGCTTCGATGCTTTCGGCATCAATTCCGTAAATGTAAGAGCCGAGTTTTGATTTGATTTCTTTGAGCAGAGGGGAAATGATCCTGTCGGCTTCTTCTTCGCTTTCTGCTTTTGCCGTGATTCTCAGAAGTGCTTCACCGTCTTTGGCATAGGGTGCTACAGTGGGATTTTCTTTTTCTAACAGGTCAGCAACCTTTTCGCTCATAGCACTTTCACCGATGCCGAAGGTGCGCACTGTGTGGGATTTTATAACTGAATGTGAGAATTTTTTCAGATAAGGGACGACCTGCTCGGTGAACATAGGCTCCATTTCTCTCGGAGGGCCGGGAAGGATGATGATTTTTCTTTCACCGTCTTCCATAATGCAGCCGGGCGCAGTTCCGTTTCTGTTTTCGAGAACGGTGCTGTCCTCGGGAACGAGTGCCTGCTTGCTGTTGCTTTCGGGCATCGTAAGTCCCTTGGATAAAAAGTAGGAACGGATTTCTTCGAGTATATCCTCTCTCATAATGAGGGCTTTACCGAAATAATCGGCACAGACCTCTTTGGTAAGATCGTCGGGAGTGGGACCGAGACCGCCTGTCAGGATGACCGTATCCGCTCTCGTGAAAGCGAGGTCAAGACAGGCTCTGAGGCGTTCTTCGTTATCACCGACTGTAGTCTGGTACATAAGAGAGATACCGAGGGCGGCGAGTTCTTTTGAAAGGAAACGGGCATTGGTATTCAGAATATCGCCTAAAAGAATTTCAGTTCCTACGCTTATAAGCTCACAGTTCAAAAGAATCACCCCTTTGTAAATGCAAAATTCAGAATTCAGAATTGAGGTCGCGGATTTACCGCGAAATAATAATTGAGTTCCTTTCCGCGAAGTAAGTCGTGCAGAGAATAAATTATAATAATCTTTCTGTCAGGATGGTGTAAAGGTGAATTTACAGTATATCCTTAACACGGACATAATCGGAACAAATCGTTTCACTTATTAAAATCAGTCCACAAACTCAAATTTAGTGGTTTCGATCGCTCTTTCGATCATTTCGCTGAAATCGAATACGCTTTCAGCCTTTTCGATAAGCTCGATGGTGGGTCGTGTTCTCGGATGTTTCGGAGTGAAGACCGTACAGCAGTCCTCGTAGGGAAGGATAGAGGTTTCGAAGGCACCGATAGCACGGGAGATTTCGATTATTTCGTTTTTATCCATACCGATGAGGGGTCGGAAAACGGGCATATTGACAGCCGCATCAGTACAGGCTATGGCACCAAGTGTCTGAGATGCCACCTGACCGAGGCTTTCACCTGTTACGAGGGCACCGCAGTTATCTCTTTCAGCGAGTCTGACGGATATTTTCATCATCATTCGTCTCATAATAATAGTGAAGAGCTCTTCGGGACAGTGTTCTTTGATAGCTTCCTGAATTTCAGTGAAGTTTACCACGGCGAAGTTTACTCTGCCGCTGTATTTGGCCACGATGGAGGTAAGGTCACGGACCTTCATTTCGGCTCTTTTACTCGTATAAGGGGGAGCGGCGAAATGAATCGCTGAAAGCTGAAGTCCTCTTTTGGACATCATCCAGCCTGCTACGGGGCTGTCGATACCGCCTGAGACGAGAAGAGCAACTCTGCCTGCAGTGCCGACGGGCATACCGCCTGCACCTTTTATCTGATTGCCGTGGATAAAGACATTTTTATCTCTTACCTCCACGGTTACGGTAATGTCGGGGTTATGAACATCCACACGGAGGGAGGGGATGCTTCTGAGAAGATGCGCGCCTACCTCACGGCAGATTTCGGGAGATGTGAGAGGGAAGCGCTTATCGCTTCTTTTAGCAGTTACCTTGAAGGTTTTTATACTTCTCAGGTCATCACCGAGATAAGAAAGGGCAGTGTCCTTCATACACTGAAGATCCTTTTCGGTAACGGCCGCCTTTGAGAAGGCAACGATACCGAAAATCTTTTTTACCGTTTCGACTGCCGCATCGAAATCCACATCTTCATCTGCAGGCTCTGCCACGATGGTTGACTGGGATTTGATGAATGTGAATTTACCTGCTGACTTTAAAAGTCTGCGCTTCATATTTTTAACGAGTACATCCTCGAAGGTGCTTCTGTTGAGACCCTTAAGGGCGAGCTCTCCGTTTTTTATAAGTAATACTTCTTTCATTTTTTACCTCTTATTTTTTCATGATTGCTTTCATAGCCTTGTCGAGCATACTGAGGAAATAGCTGAGCTCTTCCTCGGTGGTGAAGCGTGAAAGGCTTATTCTTAAGGATGAGTCGATGAGACTGTCCGGAAGGTTCATAGCTGTGAGCACATGGCTTTTGTGTCCTTTGGCACAGGCTGAGCCTGACGAAACATAAATTCCGCAGTCGGACAGGAAATTCAGAAGAGTTTCGCTTCTGTAGCCGGGAAGGGAGATGTTTACGATATAGGGCAGAGCATCGCCAGGGCTGTTTATAACTACGCCCTCTCTTTCAGTGAGCTTTTCGGTGAAGGTGTCACGCAGAGCTGTGATTTTTTCGAGAGAAGCTTTTACTGTAAGCTCCTCTACCGCACCCATAAAGCCTGCGATGGCGGGCATAGGCTCAGTACCGGGACGGATATCCTTTTCCTGTCCTCCGCCTACGGATACGGGAGTAAGCTTCGTACCTTTTTTTATGAAGAGTGCTCCTACACCCTTGGGTCCGTGTATTTTATGTGAGCTGACAGTCATAAGGTCTGCACCGAGTTTTTTTACATTAAGGGGGATTTTTCCGAAGGCCTGTACTGCATCGATGTGGAACAGTGCAGGAGAATTTTTTCTCTTTATTACCGAGGCTATTTCATCTACGGGCTGAATCGCACCTACCTCGTTATTGACAGCCATAATGCTTACGAGAACGGTCTTTTCATTGACTGCATCGGTGAGAGCTGAAAAATCGAGTCTGCCCTTTTCATCGGTTCCGATGCGGATAACCTCGAAGCCCTCCTTTTCGAGTCTGTCAAAAGCTTTCTGTACGCTGGGATGCTCCACGGCAGAGGTGATGACTCTGTTACCTTTTCGTCTGTTTGCATAAGCGGCACCGAATACGGCGAGATTATTACCCTCAGTGCCTCCGCTTGTGAAAAAAATCTCATCCTTTTCACAGGAAAGAGCCTTGGCAACGGTTTCTCTTGCCCTGAGGAGAAGCGAGTCGGCCTCGATGCCTTTTTCGTGGAGAGAGGAGGGGTTGCCCCAACAGTTTTCCAGTGCGTCGATCATATTCTTTTTTGCTTTTTCGCACACCTTGGTGGTGGCACTGTTATCCAGATAAGCTGTCATAGGACATACCTCCTCATCATAATCCTTCATATTATACTATAAAGGTGAAAAATATTCAATGGTACAATGTCTAAATAAAGGGATATTTTTGTAAAATTTTCGTAAAATACTTTTATAAAATACTAATAATGTTTTATAAATAATTAAAAATGTTTCGGAGGAGAGAACGATGGAAAAGAAAAACGGTAACGTAAAAACCAAAGCGATATGGGTTTTATCGGCACTTTGTCTGGCACTTTTTATTCTTACGGCGATGAATACGGCACGGATGAAGGAGCTGGAAAGAGAAAGTGAAACACAGAGACAGAAATATCTTTCGGAGCTGTGCGAAAGCCTGGACAGTATGACGGTAAGTCTGAGCAAAAGTCTGTGTACATCCACGGCTGAAATGCTACACAGAAACGGTAACGATCTTTCTAAGCAGGCGGCTGTGGCCAAGGTCAGTCTCTCGGGAATAACCGATGAAAGCATTATAACCGATGAGGTGTATAAATTTTTGTCGCAGGCAGGAGATTACGCTCTGTATCTTTCGCAAAAGGAGAACTTTTCACTCAGTGAGGACGAAATGGAAAAGCTGAGACAGCTTTACGGATATGCAGAGTATCTTTCCGAGTCCTTTGAACAGATAAGCTCTGACTATTATTCGGGAAGAGTGGCATTTACACGTAAGGTAAACAACCTGCTTTCTCAGGCGGAAGATGAGGGCGTTTCCTTTTCTCAGTCCTTTACTGACATACAGCAGACTATGGGTGATTATCCTACTCTTCTGTATGACGGACCCTTTGCAGATGCGGTGATAAATAAAAAGGCCCGCGGTATTAAGGGTGATGAAATCACCTCACGCGAAGCAAGAAAAAAGGCGGCAGAATATATGGAATGTGAAGAAGGCGGAATAAAAAAAGAAGCGGATACGGAGGGTGCCATAGATCTTTACTGCTTTTCTTTCGGTGACAGAACAGTCGGCATCACCAAAAAAGGCGGTATGCTCTGCTATATGACGGATTCCTCCTATGCGGGAGAGACATCAATAAGCACGGATGAAGCCATAAAAAGGGGTAAGGAGTATCTGAAAAAGACAGGCTTTACAGAGAAAATGAAAGAAACCTATTACAGCACCTACGACGGAATATGCACGGTAAATTATGCTTATGAGAAGGATGGGACTGTCTTTTATCCTGATCTCATAAAAGTAAGCATTTCTCTGGAAACAGGCAAGGCTGTGGCGCTGGACAGCAGAGGATATCTGATGAATCACAGGGAAAGAAACTTTAAAGAAAAGAAGCTAACAGCCGAAAAATGCAGGAAGCGACTTTCTCCTTATCTCTCCGTTATGTCGTGCAGTACGGCTGTGATTCCGTTGGAAACAGGGAAGGAAGCACTCTGCTATGAGTTCCACTGTAAGGACAGCAGAAATCAGGAGTCTTTAGTGTATATAAATGCAGAAAGCGGAAAAGAGGAAAACATTCTCCTTCTCCTTTACAGCGATGGGGGAGTGCTTACAAAGTAAAATTTTAAGCAGTGAAAAAACATGCAGAGTGAGAAACCGAACACATATACAGTAGACAAGGTTACAATGACAGGTAACTTAAAATCAGCCTTAGAAAACTTGTTAACAAAGAGTAAATAAAAAATGCAAACTATTGCAAAAACAGAAGCAAAGTTGTATTATTAGTGTACAAAAGATTGATAGTTTTTTCATTTTCATAGTTACCTCAATCAATTCCCAACAAAAATCCCTCGGCTCGGCCGAGGGATTTTTGTGTTATAGCTGGTATAATTATTAAATTCTGACGCTTATTTCTCCGCTGCCTAAAATTTTCACTTCTCCGTCTGCTGTTTTTATTTTAAGACGGCACATTTCATCGATGTCTTCGGCGGTGGCCTTGTAACTTCTGTCAGCAGAAATTACGGTTATTTCTTTACCGAGAAAAAACAGGCGGTCTCTGTAAAGAGGGATAAAGGCTCTGCTTTTAATTCTGCTCAGATGATATAAAAAACGGTTTACGATCTCTGCGATGAGATTTTCCCGGAGATTTTCCGATTTTTCAGTGAGGGCACCTGCGACATCTCTGATTTCCTCAGGAAAGCCGTCTTCCGGAGCATAAAGATTTATTCCGATACCGACTATGATGTAATCGGCACCCTTTTGTGAGAAAGAGCCCTCGGTGAGTATACCTGCCACTTTTTTACCGCCGACGAAAATATCATTTACCCATTTGATGTCTGCTCTTATTCCCGTCACTTTCTCTATGGCTTCACATACAGCCACGGCACACAGAGGTGTGACCAGGGTACATTCTTCGGCTGAAAGATCGGGGTGCAGGAGAAGACTCATATAAATGCCCGTGTTTTCCGGAGAAAAAAAGCTTCTGCCCTTTCTTCCCTTGCCTGCTGTCTGTCTGTCGGCCACATAGAGAACAGTACCCTTTTCACCTGAGAGAGCCAGCTTTTTCAGCTCGTCATTGGTGGAGGTTGTTTCCTTTACCGAAACAGTTTTTATGTTAAGATATTCTTTTTTCAGGTTGGATTTTATCAGGATTTCGTTCATATCGGTTCTCCGTATTATTTTACATTTTTCTGCATATTTATATTAGCATTTTTCTGCTGTAAAATGCAATAGTCTGGCGGATTGAAGGAAATATTATTAAGATTTTAGTGTAGTACTTGACAAAAGGGATGAAAATATATTAAAATGATTATCAAGTCATAGCCTTGAAATGAATAAATGTAATATTTATGCATTTTACGGCTGTAAAAAGGGCGATGCCCGAATTATTATCCATAAGGAGGAACACTATTATGAAAAAAATTCTCGCAGTTCTTCTCGCAGCTCTCATGCTCTTCGCTCTCGCAGCATGCGGCGGCACAGGCGATGAAGGAACAAAAACAACAGCAATGACTATGGGTACAGGCGGTACACAGGGTACATACTATGCTTACGGCGGTATTCTCGGCGGTCAGCTTAAAACAGCTACAGGTATCACTGTTAACGTAGTTTCCACAGACGGCTCAAAGGCTAACATCCTCGGTATCGATGCAGGTAACTATCAGCTCGGTACAGTTCAGTCAGACGTTATGGCTTATGCATGGGCAGGCTCACGTACCTTCGAAACAGAAGGCGCTATGGAGTCCTTCCGTGTAATCGGCGGTCTCTATGCAGAAGCTGTTCAGCTCATCACAATGGATCCCGAAATCAAATCAGTTGCTGACCTTAAGGGTAAAAAGGTTTCCATCGGTGCAGCAGGTTCAGGCGTTTACTTCAACGCAGTTGACGTTCTCGAAGCAGCAGGTCTTACAGAAGCTGACATCCAGCCTCAGTATCAGTCCTTCGGCGATTCAGCTGACGCTCTCAAAGACGGCAAGATCGATGCAGCATTCATCGTAGCAGGTGCTCCCACTCCCGCTATCCAGGAGCTTTGCACATCTGCAAGCGCATACCTCGTTCCCATCGACGGCGATGTAGCTGAAAAGCTTATGGAATCTTCACCCTACTACACCACTTACAAGGTTCCCGCAGGCACATACGACGGTCAGACAGAGGACGTTACCACAGTTACAGTTAAGGCTACTCTCATCGTAAGCGCTTCAGCTTCTGAAGAAGATGTTTACAATATCACAAAGGGTATCTTCGAAAACGTAGAAGCTATCACAGCTGCACACGCTAAGGGTGCTGAGCTTTCAATCGAAAACGCTACAAGCGGTATGACTGCTCCCTTCCACGCAGGTGCTGCTAAGTATTTCGCAGAAAAAGGCGTTACTGTTGAAACCAAATAATTAAGGTTATCTGATAACGTATCGGCTGCAGTCGGAATAGCTGCAGCCGGTTATTTTCTTGAATTTTCAGTAAAATCACAGGAGGCTTAACATGGGACTTTTCGAGAAAAAGAATTCCGAAGTAACATCGGAAGCCATGAATCTCGATGATGTTATGAAAAAGTTCGACCGTGAATCAAACACCAGAGTATGGGAAGGCGCGCCGAAAACAGCCGTAAACTGTTTATTGGCCGCATTTTCTGTGTTCTGTATTTATGTTACGCTGTTTGCTACATGGCTTGACGAACTGAGACTGGCATCATTTATGGCAGCAATAATGCTCATCGGTTATCTGGTTTTCCCGATAAAAAAAGGTGTTCAGAAGGTCAACCATATTCCCTGGTATGACTTCATTTTTATGATAGCAGGTACATGCTCATTTTTATACTATGCTGTAAATGCTTCGGAAATTGTCGCAAGATATAAAATCACTTCAGTGGAAGTTGTCATCGGTATCATCGGTATTGTCTGTCTTGCCGAGCTTTGCCGCAGAAGCGTAGGTATTCCTATTCTTATAGTGGCAGGTGTGCTTCTGGTGTATGCTCTTATATGGGGCTCCACTAACCCTGATATGTGGGCAAGAATTACGGAAAACGTACGAGTTCTTTTCTACTCAAAGGAAGGAATTCTTTCTACTCCCGTAAATGTATGCTCGAAGTATATAGCGATGTTTATCATTTTCGGCGCATTCCTGGAAAGAACAGGTATTGCAGATTTCTTTATCAATATTTCAAATGCTCTTGTAGGCCGTTTCTCAGGCGGCCCTGCCAAGGTAGCAGTTGTCGCTTCTGCTATGGAAGGTATGGTTTCAGGCTCATCTGTAGCTAATACCGTAGGTTCAGGTGCGGTTACCATTCCTCTTATGAAGCGCACAGGCTACAAGCCTGAATTTGCCGCTGCTGCAGAGGCTTCTGCATCTACAGGCGGTCAGATTATGCCCCCGATTATGGGTGCTGCTGCTTTCCTTATGGCAGAAACAGTCGGTGTTCCTTATTCAAATATCGTAGTAAAAGCTATTCTTCCTGCAGTTCTTTATTTCGCAGGTGTATTTATCGCAGTTCATCTCGAAGCGAAAAAAGAAGGTCTTAAGGGTCTTACAAAAGAAGAGTTACCCAAGCTCAAGCCTCTTCTCAAGCAGAGCTATCTTCTCTTCCCTCTCGTTCTTCTTATCTATCTCGTCGGCACAAGCACACGTTCCATCGCTTATGCAGCCGCTATTGCAATAGTAGCCGCTGTAGTGGTAAGTCTTTTCAACAAAGAGCACCGCATCACACCCAAAAAGTTCTTTGAAGCACTTGCTGCAGGCGGACAGGGTATGATTACTGTCGTAGCAGCCTGCGGTGTGGCAGGGATCATTGCAGGTATCATCGGTGTTACCGGTCTTGCTTACACTCTGTTTAACGGTATCGTTACTCTGGCAGGTAATCAGGTTATTGTGGCACTCTTCCTTACTATGCTTTGCTGTATAGTTCTCGGTATGGGTGTTCCCACCACCGCCAACTACTGTATTATGGCTGCTACCTGTGCTCCCATTCTCGTTCAGATGGGTGTTCCCGTAATAGCTGCACACTTCTTTGTATTCTATTTCGGTATCGTTGCAGACCTTACTCCTCCTGTTGCTCTTGCCGCTTACGCGGGTGCAGCTATAGCGCAGGCGAATCCGATGAAAACCGCATTCACGGCTACGAAGCTCGCTATCGGTGCTTTCATCGTTCCTTATGTTTTCGCACTCAATCCTGCTATGCTCTTTATCGACACAGATGCCTGGGAGGTTATTCTCATCTGTATTACTTCCTTCGCAGGTATATTCGGAGTTTCCGCTTCCCTTCAGGGATATTTCCTGTGTCGTATGTCGTGGGTAGAGCGTATACTCAGCATAGTCGGCGGTCTGCTTCTTATCTATCCCGGTATAGTAACAGACACTATAGGTCTCGCAATTATCGCTGTGGTTCTGGTTATTCAGAGTATTTCTAAGAAAAAGCACGGCGGTACCCCTGCTGCCAAGGAAATAAGCGACGCGGCTTAAGTAAATAAAGATAAACGCTGTATGCTCCGGCATACAGTCAGACTGATGACAAAGTTCATTCTAAAAGGAGTGAGCTTTGTTTTTTTTTCTGTACAAAAGCCAATAAAAATGGTATAATAGAGGCAGAAAAGGGTGA
>CALCHE010000131.1 GCA_937901145.1 uncultured Clostridia bacterium | reverse complement strand
AATTATGTTACATTTTGTTACATAATAGAATGGAGGTTATTTTTATGAAAAAAACTTTTAAAAAATCAATGGCTGTTTTTATGACAGCTATGATTATGCTGTCCTGTTGGGTGTGGGGAGTGCCTACTCAAGCAAGTGCGGCTAATCATAACATATCTGTATACCTTGAGTTTCCTACACACAGAGAGGCGTGGTTATTAAATGGTGCAAAATCTGAAGAAAATGATTATAGTCCTGCTAACATAGTTGTTTCAGTTCATGGGCAAAATGGAGAAATTGCTTTTAAAACAGTTGAAGTCGTAAGCAACTCCAATGGAAAATCTACGGTTAATATTAGCACTTCTTTTTTTCCGAGGGAAGTAAAATTTGAGTATGCCTATCTTACCGAGACAAGTTTCATTACAGGTAGTGTAGGTGGTTTTGAAAAAATTTATACAAAGATAGGCATTGATTCGACATTTGTTGAGTATGTAATTAATGAACAAAACACTTATATAAAAAACAAATATTCATACGTTTACCATACCGGAATACTTGGAGTTAATGTAAACACAAGTATTAATTATGTATCTTCAAGTATAGTGTTCGAGTTTCCATCCGGTTATGATTTTTACGAAGATAGTTATTCGTTTACAAATTATAGAACGTGGACGGGAATAGATAAAAAATTTTTCACCACAATGTATGGGAATGGTTCCGGTAAAGTATTGTATGAAGAGAATAAAAATGCTTCAAATGGAGGTTTGTGTTTTGGTATGGCATATACAGCCGGTGCTATTTTTAACGGTCAGCCTGATGTATCGTTAATTAAAAACGGCAATACATCACGAGCCTCTATAAAAGAAATAAAAAAGACAGACAAAATAAAGATTAATGGCGGCGAAATCAATATTGATTCTTATATAAAATATGCATATATTTTTCAATGGTCAAGAGAATCAGAACTTAATAATTTAAACGGAGAGGATATCGGTGATTATACATTAAATACTGCTCTTATTTTAACTCACAAAGAAAAAGATAAAAACGGTAACGAAAAATACACTGATTGGCATGCCGCATTGATTGTAGGACATGCTGAAGTTGATTATGGTTCAATATACTTTATATACGATTCAAATAGTACCAAATTGGAAACATTAACATTTATGAAAGACGGAAGATGGTTTTATTCGGGATCTGGAGACTATACATCTGAAAATAGTGCATGGTCTTTGAGGGATGATATAAATTTGCCTTATTTACTTTTAAGATCTGGTTCAAAAGCAACTCCAATAAATAATACATCCAGATCTATAAATCTTTTAAATGAAGAAGAAATTACAGAGTATTGTGTAGAAGGTATGGATATAGTAAACAAAGATAAGCTTCTTTTAGCAATAAAATCGGATGATTTTGATTTATCAGTAGAAGATGTAATCGATGTTTCTAATGTAAATGTTTCGGGAGATGATGCTGAAAATGATAACAGCTCAAAGCTTTATTGGATAAATGGGGACAAAAGCATAACAATTTCAAACATTACCGGAGAAAAAAATACAATCAAGCTGGCGGGTGATGAAACAATTCTCATGGCTGATGTTACAGAAGATTCTATTGTTACGATGACTATAGATGATAAGGATATCGGTGCTGAAATTGAGACTGAAACCGGCAAAGAGTATACATTATCTTTTGAAACCATAACAACAGATGAAGAATATAATGAGTATGAAACCAATATGATTGTTTCCGGCACTGCCTCCTCAGACACCGTCACCGCCACTCAAACAGACACAGGTCTCCTCGTTACAGGTATCTCCGACGGTACAGTTACCTTAACCAAAGACGAAGAGGTTATCGCTACTGAGGAAATCAAGGATGCTATAGGTGACATCGAAATCACTTACGATAAAGAAGGCGAAAGCGAAGACCTTGATGCCGAATATCACTCACATTCCTATGAATCAGCAGAAACTAAAAATGTTACCTGTAAGGATAAAGGCACAGTAACCTACACCTGCTCCTGTGGTGACACCTACATTGAAGAAATCGAAATCAACCCCGATAATCACATCGGTGAAACAGAGGTCAGAAATGTAGTAAACAGCACCTGTACCGCAAAAGGTTACACAGGCGACACCTACTGTCTTGACTGCGGAGAAAAAATCACAGAAGGTAAGGTAACCGATATAAAGGGTCATAAGGATGCTGACCGTAATTATTCCTGCGACGAATGCGGTGCGACATTGGAAAACAACTGCTCACATATGTGCCATAAAACTGGCTTTATGGGCTTTATATGGAAAATACTCCGTATCTTCTTTAAGCTTTTCGGCAGTCAGCCTGTATGCTCCTGCGGTATAGCACACTATCAAAAGACTAAATAAAATTAACGGACAGACCGTAAAAAGTCTGTCCGCTGTTTTTACAGAGAATGAATACAAAAAACAGGACACACGACGGGAAATCGTGTGTCCTGATACTTTAAAAAAATTATTTAGCGAGTGCGCCGATTTCAAGCATAAATCCGCCGATCTGTGCACCGAATTCGGGACCGCCGTCCATTACGAGACGGCCTGCCTTTGTAGCCTCGAGCATATCGTCGATACTCATAAGAATACCGAGTGCGCTGTCAAGGTTGTTGAAGCGGAGAGTAAAGAAGGGCATTGCTCTCTTATATTCGCCACGGCCTGCACGGGATTTACCTGCTTTGATTCTGATGAATGCAGAAACCTGAGGATAGTTATCAACAGCAAAAGCATAAACACGGTCAGGACTCTTTGAGGTCCAGTCGTGGATTTCGGGGTGTCCCATCTTGTTAAGCTGGCTGATACCGCTGGAAAGAAGATAGAAATAGCACTTAACGAGAAGTTCCTTTGTAGCTTCATCCTTGGGAGGCTCGGTAGCACCGAGAAGGTCAGCCATTTTAAGAAGTACCATTACGAATGATACAAGTACGGGTGCCTTTTTGAGACCCTTGATTTTCGGAATACCTGCAGGGGTAATATTGCCCTTGAAGAAATCATTGAGAGCTTCCATACTCTTGAAGCAAAGCTCGATGTCGGGGTTTTCGGTAAGGCAGGTGTGAACAAGCCATTCACCCTTATTTACGATGAAATGCATACCCTGCTTGCCGTCCTCACATTCGGGGTCAAGACAGCTTACCTGGATAACTGCTTCCACATTTTCGAACTTTTTCTTAAGAGAAGGAACATCGTTAGCAATAACCTTTACAAGCGGCAAAGCTGCATTAAGGAAAATTTTGTTTGAGTATAAGGCTTCTTTTGTATGAGCCATAGTCTTTGCCTCCTTGTATTAATTAGAATTCGTCGTCCCAGTTGTCGTCTTCTTCGAAGTCTGCGTTCATTGTTTCACGAACAGCAGCGATGATGCCGTTAGCGTCGATACCTGCGTCAGACATAATGTCTTCGTGGAGACCGATCATAGCGAAGCCCTTGTGACCGAGCATTTTGAATGCACAGCCCTTACCGTACTGAGCCATAACCTCAGCAACTGCTGAACCTAAGCCGCCGGTAACAAGGTGGTCTTCAACTGTAACAATTCTTCTTGTCTCAGAAATAGCTTTCTGAATAGCCTCAACGTCGATGGGGCTGATGGTGTGCATATTAAGAACACGAACGCTGAGTCCGTCTGAGTTTTTGAGGAACTTAGCTGCTTCACGAGCCTGGAATACACAGGAGCCGCAAGCGATAACTGTGATATCTGTACCCTCGTGAACTTCAACTGCCTTACCTACCTCGAAGCCGTAGTCCTGATTGTCATAAAGAACACGGTCAAAGCCACGGTTGATACGGATGTAGTAGGGGCCGAAGTTGTCGTAAGCTGCGTTAACAGCATTAGCTGTTTCGAAACCGTCAGCGGGAACGATAACTGTAAGGTTGGGCATTGCTCTGGTGATAGCAAGGTCAGTGATAGCATGGTGAGTAGAACCTGCCTGACCGAAGGATGTACCTGAATGAGTAGCAATAATCTTTGCGTTTACATTCTGATAGCAGATGTCTGTGTGAAGCTGGTCACAGGCTCTCATTGATGTGAAAGCTGAGAAGCCTGAAAGGAAGGGAATCATACCTGCTCTTGCCATACCTGCAGCAACACCGAACATATCCTGTTCTGCGATACCTACGTTGATAACTCTTTCGGGGCAAACCTTAAGAACGTCACCGAGCTTTGTTGATTTTGCAAGGTCAGCTGTGATAGCTACAACCTTGGGGTCCTTTAAAATAATGTCAGCGAGAGCTTTACCGTAAATTTCAGCTGTAGAAAGCTCAGTCTGGTCAACTGCTGTGTAAACAAATCCGCCTGCCATAATTATTTGCCCTCCTTTTCTGCTCTTGCGCAGCGTGCCTTGTAATCTTCTTCGAGCTCGTTATTGAACTTTTCGAAGCGTGCATCGTCGATTGCGCCGTAGTGCCATGTGTAGTCGCCTTCAATTGATTTGATACCTGCGCCCTTCTTTGTATCCATAAGAATACATGTGGGTGCACAGGGTTCCTTAGATCTTTCGATAGCTACATCGATAGCGTTGCAGAGCTCACCGATGTTGTTACCGTCAACAACGATAGTGTTGAAGCCGAAAGCTGTCATCTTGTCAGCGAGGGGTTCGAGCTTTTTGATGTCTTCGGTGTTACCGTCGATCATGTTGTGGTTTCTGTCGATGAATACGATACAGTTGGAAAGGTTGTAGTGATTGATGGTCATGAAGCCTTCCCAGCATGAGCCTTCGCCGAGCTCACCGTCACCGGTAACTACGTATGTAAGATAATCCTTACCCATAAGTCTGGCTGCAAGAGCTGTACCTGCTGCGATAGAGGGACCGTGACCGAGTGAACCTGTGGATGCGTCAACACCTACTACCTTGTTTGAGTCAAGATGCATACCCATCTTTGAGCCTGAGAGGTTGAATGATTTGAGCATTTCAACATCGTTGAAGCCCTTGTCGCAGAGTACGGGGGCATAAGCGATAGCTGCGTGACCCTTTGAAAGGATGAAACGGTCTCTGTCTTCCCACTGGGGTTCCTCGACCTTGATGTTAAGGTACTTGTGATAGAGAACGGTAAGAAGATCCATAACGCTCATACCGCCGCCGAAATGACCGCTGCCTGCCCATACAGTGGTCTGAACTGTAAGCTTACGAAGCTCATAAGCTTTCTTTTCCAGGGCAAGCCATTCGTTTTTTGAAAGTGGCATAATGTTTTCCTCCATTATAATGATATTTATTTTGTTCTCCCTTCAGGGAGAAAACTTCACTTGATTATCTGAAAAGCTCAGGATGATTCTTTGCTACGATGCCGAAGCATTCCTCAGCAACTTCGATTGAGTGCTTGATGTCCTTTGTAGAAAGGGCGGCATTGATAAAGTGGTTGTGATGAGAAGCAAGGAAGATGCCTCTTGAAACCATTTCAGCAATCCATTCCTGATGAAGGAGCATACTGTCATCGTTGCCTATTCTTAAGTAGAAGAGAGCGGGAGCACCCGAAACAACGAGGTCGATGCCGTGCTCTTTACCTGCTTTTACGAGACCGTCGCAGAGCATTTCGCCCTTCTGCTTGAACATAGTGGGAACGTCGAGCTCCTTCATTTTATTGATGTTTGCGATACATGCTGCGAAAGGAACAGCTGAAAGCCAGTAAGAGCCTGTGTATGCGAGAGAGCTCATTGCACCCTTGAGGAATTCCTTACCGCAGATAGCTGACATATTGTAGCCGTTTGCCAGTGCCTTACAGAAGCAGATAAGGTCAGCCTCGAAGCCGAAGAAATGGTCAGAACCTGCGAGATCAAGACGGAAGCCTGCACGAACGTCGTCTACGATGAGAACGATGTCATTCTTTGTACAGATTTCTCTTACTTTGGGCCAGAAGCCTTCTTCGGGGAATGCGTTATCGTGGAAATTACCGTGGTCATAGGGCTGAGCTATGATACAGGCAATTTCGTTTTTGTTTTCTTCGATAGTTCTCTCTAAAAGAGGAATATCGTTCCAGGGAAGCATAATGTTGTTAGCAACATCCTCGGGAAGAACGCCCGGATAGTCGATTTTCTGACACCAGGGAGAAACACCGTGGTAGTAGCCGTGGAACATAATTACTTTCTTTCTGTGTGTATATGCTCTGGCACACATAATAGCGCCCTGAGTAGCATCGTTACCGTTCTTTGCGAAGAAAGCCCAGTCAGCAGTAGCAACTGTATCAACTAAAAGCTCTGCACATTCAACCATAACCTTGCCGGGCTGTGTGGTACAGTTACCGAGTGCAGTCTGCTTAGCAGCAGCAGCGTCAACATCGGGATCACAGTAGCCTAAAACGTTGGGGCCGTATGCACACATATAGTCGATGAACTTATTGCCGTCGACGTCCCATACATAAGTACCCTTGGCTTTTTCTGCGAAAACAGGCCACTTGCTTACGGGGATGAACTGACCTTCAGCGGGGCCGAGGTGACCGTAAACACCTGAAGGGATTACCTTTGTGGCTCTGGTGAACATTTCTCTGCTTTTGTCTGTTTTGTATACGGGGAAACTCATATCTGTACCTCCTTATGCAAGATAGAGTGCAACTCTGTCAAGAATTCTGTTAACGTTGTCAATCATATTGATAAGACCGTGCATTTCAACGAGGCCTTCACCTACAGCAGCGATAGCATTGAGCTTGCCGTCGAAGAGAGCTCTCGCAGTACGGATATCGCAGAACTGCATCTGTGAACGGAAGGCGTCGGACTTTTCCTTAATGGTAATCATATGATGATCCTTAACGTGGATGGAAGCATAAACACAATCCTTGATAGAAACATCGATGATACCGTCGGGGATAAGGCTTGCGCTGAACTTACCGATTTCATCATTGTTACCGATCTGAGAAAGAGCTACAGTGATAACGCTGAACATAAGCTTTGTGCTGATTTCAAAGAACTTATCGTCCTTGAGGTCTTCCTCGGAGGGTTTGAGATACTTAGAAAGGATATCTGTAAGGGGAGTGAACTTTTTAAGAAGGAAGCCTATCTTAGAAAAGCCCTTTGAGGGGATGGGAGTAACGGTACCGTCGATAAGACCGTTAAACTTTTCGCAGGAAGAGAAGGGAAGAAGAACATCACAGTTAGCTGTGCCCTGTTCCATTCTGCATCTGCCGTTAGCGAAGGTGAGGGTAGCACTGGGGCCGTTCTTTACTTCGAGACCTACTGAAACAGGCTTCTTTGTTTTAACAAGCTCGCTTGCTTCTTTGTCAAGTTCGCAAAGGTTTTCCAGAGTACCCAGAACAGCATACATATTGATGTATGCCAAGGTTTTTGCATCTGTCATCATGATATAATCCTCCTTCGGTGAGCGAACACTCACCCGAAAATTCTTTTGCAACCAATTGCAGTTGTAAATATTTTACCAAAATTCCCTCTTCCTGTCAATAGTTATGTTGATTTGTAACAGAATAATAATAAATTTTATAATGCAACGGGATATGTTGTATCAATGTGAAAAATGAGTAACAAGATGTAATATTGACAAGAGAAAAATGAAGTGCTATACTGTTGAAAACGAAAAATGAAAGGCAGGCGGACAAAATGATGTGGCGTGTGATGAACAGAAAAAACTATATTGCTTTGTCCGTGTGCAGATAATTATACAACTATTTGTTTAGTTTGCGTTTCTGATTTTACGGTCAGAGACGCTTTTTTATTTAAGGAGGTAAGACTATGATATTCGAAGCAAAAGAAATTATGCTGAAAAACGGTATGACTGCCATATTGAAAAGCCCTGAAATAACTGATGCACAGATGCTTCTCGATAATGTAAGGACAGCAAGCGGTGAGACAGATTTTCTCTCCCGTTATGCTGAGGAATGGGAAGGCTTCACTGTGGAAGACGAAGAAAAGTGGATTAAAAATAACCGTGAATCAGAAAACAATCTTGTTATAGCCTGTTATATTGACGGCAAAGCTGTCGGCTCCTGCGATATTACGTTTTTTAATGATATAAAGACTTCTCACAGAGCAGGTATCGGAATCGCGATTCTTAAAGACTACTGGAATTTAGGTGTCGGCTCGGCTATGTTCACTGAGCTTATTGAAGTGACAAAGGAGCACAAAAGCATCGAAATTCTTGAACTTGAATATTTAGAAGGCAACGAAAGAGGAAAGGCTCTTTATGAGAAATTCGGCTTTAAAACCGTAGCAGTAAAGCCAAAAATCTGCAAGCTTAAGGACGGAAGCTATCAGGATTTATTCTATATGCAGAAAGTGATAAGATAAAATGAGAAAGGTTATAGTTATAGGCTGTCCCGGATCAGGAAAAACTACCTTTGCCGAAAAGCTGAATAAAATTACGGGAATCCCCTTGTATTATCTTGACGCTATATGGCATAAGCCCGATAAGACGCACATTCCCCGAGAAGAGTTCGACGAGAGAATAAAGGAAATTTTTTCTCAGTCCGAATGGATAATAGACGGAAATTATAAAAGAACCATCGAAATGAGACTCAAGGAGTGCGACACGATTTTTCTCTTTGATTTGCCTACGGATGTCTGTCTGCGGGGTGTAATAAACCGTATAGGCAAGGAAAGATACGATTTGCCCTGGCTTGAAAAAGAATTAGACCCTGAGTTTAAAAAGTTTATCGAAGATTTTCCGAAGGACACTCTGCCTTACATATATGAATTGTTAGAAAAATACAGGGATAAAGATATAATTATTTTCAAAAGCAGAGAAGAAGCGGATGAATATTTAAGAGGTGACATATGAAAAAAATAATTGACCAATGGGATAAAGCAGCAAAGAAATATACAAAAGATCAAGAGCATTCTGATTTTGTTGAAAGCAATAAGCGAGTAGTTAAAGCACGTTTTCAGGATATGACAGGTCAAAAAGTATTAGATTTGGGTTGCGGTTACGGTTATTATACCGATTATTTTCAAAGCATAGGAGCAGATGTAATCGGTGTTGACGGTTCTGCTAATATGATTGATATTGCCCGTTCACGCTATGAAAACTGTGCCTTTGAAATTTGCGATATTACAGAAAACTTTCCTTATTCAAACGAAAGTTTTGATTTAATTTTTTGCAATCAGGTTCTAATGGATGTAGAAAATATAGAAAAAGTAGTTTCTGAATGTTACAGAGCATTAAAGTCGGGCGGTATTTTTTACTACTCTATCGTACATCTGGCGTTTTATAATAGCGAATGGGTTAAAGATAAAAAAGGCTTTAGTTATGCTAAATCAATCAGCGCATATATTGAACCTTATTCTTTTACAAATGAGTTTTGGGGCAAAACTGAACACTTTCACCGTTCTTTGGCTTACTATCTGAATGTAGCTGCAGAACAAGGTTTTGCTTTACGGCATATTGAAGAGCCTGTATCCTATGACGGAGTAACAAAAAACAAAGATTTGCCGTTGTTTTTCTTTGCTGAATATCGAAAATAATTTTTCAGGTGAAATAATATGAACAAATACCTTAAAAACCTCAACCGCATAGAATTTGTAGTCACTATGGCTTGTACGGGAAAATGTAAGCACTGCTCACAGGGCGAACACAGAAGCAGTGACAATATTGACAAAGATGTTGCCGCAGATGCTGTCAGAAAAATAGCAGCTGAATATAACATAACCTCAGTTATGACATTCGGCGGCGAGCCCTTGCTATACCCCGATACTGTATGTGCTGTACATAAAGCTGCCACGGAAATGAATATTCCGAAAAGACAGCTTATAACCAATGGCTATTTCAGTAAGGATGAGAAAAAAATCAAATTTGTGGCAGAAAAGCTCGGAGAAAGCGGTGTAAATGATATTCTGCTCTCCGTGGATGCATTTCATCAGGAGACGATACCACTTTATTATGTGAAAATTTTCGCTCAGGCGGTTATGAGGGCAGGGATTCCTCTGAGAGTGCAGCCTGCCTGGTTGGTGAGTCCCGAGGCAGATAATCCCTACAATATCAGAACCAAGGAAATACTCAGAGAATTCAGGGAAACGGGTATAGCTGAAAATGAGGGAAACATCATTTTCCCTGTAGGAAATGCTCTGAAATATCTCAGTGAATATTTGCAGCCGAAAAAGGAAAATGAAAATCCCTATTGGGAAAATCCGAAGGACGTACGGGCTGTCTGCTTCAGTGCAAACGGTGATATTCTGGGCAGAAATGCTTATAAAAAGGATATAATGAAAATACTTTCGGGATACAGACCCTAATTAAGAAATAAAGCACCTGTTTATCTTGACAACACAGGTGCATTTGTATTATTATAGTATTTAACTATTTGGAACTTATAAATTGAAAGGAGTTTTAAAAATGCTTTCAAACAAAGAAAAATCAATGGAAAAACTCGTTGCTCTCTGTAAGGGCAGAGGCTTCGTTTACGCAGGCAGTGAAATTTACGGCGGTCTTGCTAACACATGGGACTACGGCCCTCTCGGCGTAGAGCTCAAAAACAACATCAAAAAGGCTTGGCTTAAAAAATTCGTTCAGGAAAACCCCTACAATGTAGGTCTTGACTCAGCTATCCTTATGAATCCTCAGACCTGGGTTGCTTCAGGTCACCTCGGCGGTTTCTCCGACCCCCTTATGGACTGTAAGGAATGTAAGACAAGACACAGAGCCGACAATCTTATCGAGGATTTCGACGGTACAAACGTAGCAGGCTGGTCAAACGAGGAAATGATGAACTACATCAAAGAGCACGAAATCCCCTGCCCCGACTGCGGTAAGCACAACTTTACCGACATCCGTCAGTTCAACCTTATGTTCAAAACTTTCCAGGGCGTTACCGAGGACAGCAAAAATGAGCTTTATCTTCGTCCCGAAACCGCTCAGGGTATTTTCGTAAACTTCGCTAATATTCAGAGAACCACCAGAAGAAAGGTTCCCTTCGGTGTAGCACAGATCGGTAAATCCTTCCGTAACGAAATCACTCCCGGTAACTTCATTTTCCGTGTACGTGAATTCGAACAGATGGAGCTCGAATTCTTCTGCAAGCCCGGCACAGACCTCGAATGGTTTGACTACTGGAGAAGCTACTGCCGTGACTGGCTCTACTCTCTCGGTATGAAGGAAGAAAATCTCCGTCTGCGTGACCACAGCGCTGACGAGCTTTGCTTCTACTCAAAGGCAACCACAGACTTCGAATATCTCTTCCCCTTTGGCTGGGGTGAGCTCTGGGGTGTGGCAGACAGAACTGACTACGACCTCACACAGCACACTAACACATCAGGTAAAACTCTCGATTACTTTGATCCCGTAACCAACGAAAGATATATCCCCTATGTTATCGAGCCCTCTCTCGGCGTAGAAAGACTTTTCCTCGCTATTATGACTGAAGCTTATGACGAAGAGGTTGTTGATGCAGAAAAGAACGACAGTCGTGTAGTTCTTCACTTCCATCCCGCTCTTGCTCCCTATAAGGCTGCAGTTCTTCCCCTTTCAAAGAAGCTCAGCGAGGAAGCAACAGAAGTATTCCACACTCTTCAGAAAAAGTTTATGTGTGAATTCGACGATGCAGGCTCCATCGGTAAGAGATACCGCCGTCAGGACGAAATCGGCACACCCTTCTGCATTACCTATGACTTTGAGTCAGCAGAGGACGGCTGTGTAACAGTACGTGACCGTGACACAATGCAGCAGGAAAGAGTTAAGATTGACGAGCTTGTTGCTTATATTGAAGCAAAGCTGGAATTTTAATTTGGAATTGCATCCGATAATTCGGGTGTGATAAAAACTATATGTAAAAAAGCAGGTGATTTTTGCGTCACCTGCTTTTATTTTATTTACTTACTACTATAAATGTTATGCAGCCTGTAATAATAGGGCATATAAGTATCCTGAGGTATATGCAGGCTGTCACCCTTGAGAATAGTTCTGATATATTCGGCAGAGCTTTTGTAATTAAAGCCCGTAAACCAACGCTGCCTTACCGTTGCCGCATATATTGTGGCTTCAAATTCCTCGGGGTTGGCTACACCAAACTGTGTGGCGTAATATACACGCTGACCCTTTTCCTCTCTGTATTCAAAGCCCTTGGGGTAATCAGAGGGGAAACCTTCCTCAGTATCCTTGATTCTATAAGTAAAAAAGGGCTCGGCATTGTATTTTTTTCCGTTTTCTTCGGTGATTATACCGATGTAAGAGCCGTTGAGCTCATCCTCAAAGTTAAGGGGAAAAGTGTTTTTATCCGTAATTACGGTAAGAAGAAAATTCTTTTCAAAGCAAAGGTCAATTTCACTGTAGGGAACAACCTCTTTTGTAAATTCGGTTGTTATTTCAATAAAGTCCTCGTTAAGCACAAGCTGAAGCCTTTCCTCTTTTGCAGTAATTGCATAGTCCTTTACTATTCTTACTGCTGAGGAGTACATAAGAAAAGCAACAAGCAGCATATTCATCACTATTCCGCTGAAAAGGCTTATTACTGAAAACTCCTTTTCAAAAATAACAGTTACTGCACAGTAGGCTGCTGCAAAAAGTGAAAGAAGGGGAATTGCTGCAGCAAAAAACTTTTTTGCACTCAACAAGCCGTATTTTTTCTGCCACAGCACATAGGACTGCTGCAATGAGGCTTTGCTTTGCTTTATAATAATTCCGTATGGTATCATTTTATTATCATTTCCTTAATTAGAGCATATAAACCGGAATATGTAATTGAGGTTACCTTGTGTTCATCAATTATTCTTCTATATTACATAATACAAGGACTTGGTGTGGGATTAGCATACATTAATCATATTTATACTGATTTGACTTTTGGCAAATCATACTTTCCCGTAATTATTAAGGTTTTAGCAATAGCATATATTACCGAATTTGCTACAGCGCTGTGTCAAGATGCGGGAGAAAAATCTATAGCAGGTAAAGTAGAATTGGCAGGTAAGATTGCTATATTCTTTGCTGCTATTCCAGTTTTCAACTCCTTATTAACCTTATTAAACGGATTAGTATAATGAATTACGAAGATATAATCAAAGAACAATTAAATAGTATTGTTTCAATAGATCAATTAAATGATCTTACAGAAAAAGCCGCAATGATAACAGGAAATATGGTGG
>CALCHE010000130.1 GCA_937901145.1 uncultured Clostridia bacterium | reverse complement strand
ATAAAAAATCAACCCTCAAATCGGTGAGAAACGAGGGTTTGTCATCAGTCTGAAGCACAGGATAAACATCCTGTGCTTTTGCTATAAATTATTCAAGTGATACACTTACAGTAAACTCCGTACCGACACCTTCTTCACTTTCAACCTCGATTTCACTGCCCGTAATATCTATAACCCTTTTTACGAGTGCGAGTCCGAGACCGTTACCCTTGGTAGCACGTGAAGTGTCGCCCTGGTAGAACTTTTCGAATATTCTGCTCATAACGGCTTCGCTCATACCGCAGCCCGTGTCACGGATTTTTACCGTAGCTTTTTCGTTATCCTTTCTGAGAGAAACATAAACCGTATCCCCTTCATCGCAGAACTTCACCGCATTGGAAATAAGATTTGACCACACGATAAAAAACAACTCTCCGTCAGCATTTATGATAACATCATCCGAAATGTCCGTTTCGATATTAAGCTTTTTATTTTCCCATTCGCTTTCAAATTTCAGCATACACTCGCATAGCTGTTCACTTAAATCATACCTTTTTTTATCGGGAAAAATCTGCTGATTTTCCAGCTTATTCAGTCTCAGAATGCTGGAAATAAGCTCCGACAGATTAGAGGATGCATTAGCTATTATCTGAGCATACTCCACTCTTTCTTCCTCGCTGAGTTCAGGATTCTGAATTATCGTAGCATAAGAATTGATTATGGAGATTGGCGTTTTAAGCTCGTGAGAAACATTGGAAATAAAGTCCGTTTTCAGAGTTTCTATGCTCGAAAGCTCCTCTGCCATTTTATTGAAGTCTCTGGCCAGAACATCGAACTCATTAACTATGTGAAAGGGTCTGAAGAGCTTTACCCGTGCTGAGAAATCACCGCCCATAATCTTATGTGTGGCATCCAGAAGCTTTGTAATAGGGATTTTAAAGGTAAACCATCTGAAAATATTATAAACGACCGTAACGATCAGACTTATGAAAACCAGATTATTCAGTGTCTGCCATGCTCTTTTTTTAATTTCCTCACTGAGATCCATTATATCAAAAACCAGATAAAGACCGTTATTGAAAAACAGAGCAAAGCACACGGTAATAATCGCTCCGAAAATTATAAAAGCAAATATGAAATGATATACGGAAAAAAGAGAAAAATTAATCTTTTTGTCCATCTTTTTTTTACCCTTTAATCTGTATCTCAGCTTCATTTCACTGTCACCTTATATCCGAGACCGTGAACGGTAACTATTTCGAAATCCTCACAGGAAGAAACCTTTTCTCTTATCTTGGCCATATAAACATCGACTGTTCTCGGGCCTGAAGAAGTATCAGACTCCCAGAATTCATCCATAAGCTGAGAACGGGTAAAGGTTTTATTGGGATAGGAAAGAAGCTTGTAGAGAATATTGAACTCTCTGGCCGTCATAGAAATTTCTCTGCCGTCAATTTTAGCAGTTCTTTCATCCATATTCATCGTAAGACTACCCATAGTAACCACTTTACTGGAAGCAATCTTCGCGCGTCTGAGAAGAGCCTCCACACGGAGAATAAGCTCATCCAGGTTAATGGGCTTTACCATATAGTCGTCGATGCCCATACCGAAGCCTCTCTGTTTGGAATAAAGATCATCTCTGGCACTGATGAAAAGAATAGGAATTTCTTTGTTCGATAAACGCACCGTCCGTGTAAATTCATATCCGTCAATACCCGGCATCATAATATCTGTGATGATAAGATCAAAAACCGTACTCTCCATACATTCGTAAGCCTTAGGAACATCAATACATCCCTGAGCCTCATACCCCTTACGGCCTAAATAAGAACAGACGGCACGGTTAAGATTTTTATCGTCTTCAACTACAAGTATTTTAAACATTCCTCTGCCTCCCAAAATACTTTTTTTCATTATAACACATTTTTGTTAAATTTTTGTTTAATCAGAAATCTTTTTTTCAGTTAATCAAGAATATTTTTTCACTCACAGTAAAAGATAAATACGGAAAATAAAAAAGAAAAGAAGGTTCCTTATGTCCATTTCAAAAAACGAATACGGTAATCTTGCCAAAAAATACTCCCCACCCTCCCCTATAGTCAAAGACTGTCTTTCCGCCTTTCTCATCGGAGGAAGCATCTGCACCTTCGCTGAGCTTCTCAACCGGTGGTTTTCAGCCTATATGAACGAAGAAGAAAGCCGCACACTGGCAATGATAACAGTCATAGCCATAACAGCTATTCTCACCGGTATCGGTATCTTTGACAATATCGCAAAGCATGCGGGTGCAGGAACAATGGTACCCATTACAGGCTTTGCCAATTCGATAGTTTCCCCCGCTATGGAATTCCGTGCGGAAGGCACCGTAACAGGAACTGCTGCCCAGATGTTTTCCATAGCAGGCCCTGTAATAGTTTTCGGCTGTTCAAGTGCGGCACTATACGGACTTATAGTATATATTTTTAAGCTCTACTGAGGAGAATAACACTATGGCAAAAAGACAAGGTAAAACAGTAATCACAGAAAAAAAGCCTTCCTTCCTCTCTTATGCGGCAGTAGCAGGAAAAAAAGAAGGTGAAGGTCCTCTCGGCAAGGACTTTGACAAAGTTTTCGAGGATACAACTTTAGGACAAGACTGCTGGGAAAAAGCAGAAAGCTTTCTGATGAAAAATGCTGTTATGACAGCTTTGGAAAAAGCAGGTAAGGGAATGGAAGAAATCGACGGTATTTTTGCAGGCGATCTGCTGAATCAATGCACAGGCTCCGCCTTCGCTCTGCGTGAATTCCGCATGCCCTTCACGGGCCTTTACGGTGCCTGCTCCACTATGGCACTGAGTCTCATCAGCTCATCTCTAGCCATAGAAAGCGGCGGTATGAATACCTGTATCGCAACCACAAGCTCCCACTTCTGTTCCGCAGAAAAGCAGTTCAGATTTCCTCTCGAATACGGAGGTCAGCGTGCCCCCACTGCTCAGTGGACGGTTACAGGCTCAGGCGCTGCAGTCCTATCAGCAGAAGCAGATGACACTCTTCCCTATATCGATAAAATTCATATCGGTACCATCGAGGATCTTGGCATAACCGATGCGGCTAATATGGGAGCGGCAATGGCGCCTGCCGCCTGCAAAACCCTTTCCGAATTTTTCCGTGACACCAAAACATCGCCCGAGGATTACGATGCCATCTTTACAGGTGATCTTGGGTTAGTGGGCTCAGGCCTTCTCAAAGAGCTGATGATGAGAGAATGCGGAGTAAAGCTTGATGATAACTATTTCGACTGCGGTCTTATGATTTACGACAGAGAAAAACAGGATGTACATTCAGGTGGCTCGGGATGCGGCTGCAGTGCAAGCGTTCTCTGTTCACATATTCTGAAAAATATGAAAGAAGGAAAATACAGTAACATTCTCTTTATGGCCACTGGTGCTCTGATGTCACCTGTTTCCTCGAAAGAGGGAGAAAGTATTCCCGGTATAGCACATTTAGTAAATATAAAAAGAGGTGAGAGAAAATGAATATGCTATCGGCTCTGAAATGCCTTTTATGCCTTATCAGATGCAGTAAATATCTTTACTATGCGAAAAAAGCTGTATGCATCATTTTCATAGGCATAGCAATTTTTACAGGTTTAACACTGCTTTCGGGTAACAGCAGTATCGTAAAAAAGCTTAAGGAGATGATGTGATGGAATTATTTCTGACTCTTCTTAAGGCCTTCGCTGTGGGTGGTCTTATATGTACCATAGGTCAGCTTCTTATCGATCTTACACGTCTAACGCCCGCCAAAATCCTCGTTTCCTTCGTCATTATCGGTGTTATATTAGGCGGACTCGGAATTTATGAGCCTTTGGTCGAATGGGCCGGTGCAGGTGCCACCCTCCCGCTGACAGGCTTCGGCTATAACTTGGCCAAGGGAACAAGAGAAGCAATCGCAGAAAAGGGAATGATGGGCATTCTGAGCGGTCCGCTCTCCTCAGCCTCCGTGGGCATTATGGCAGCGGTAATCTGCGGTCTGGTGGTTTCCGTTTTCGCCAAAAGTAAGGATAAACAATGAACTATAGTCGGCGAAGGTCGGCTATTTTCATTTTGTGCAGATTTCGCCTTTAATTTTTGCACTTTTTGCTCTTTTCTTTTTTACTATGACAAGATATAATATAAGCACAAAATAAAACTCAAGGAGATGCTTATGCAGCAGTTAACGGATAAGGCCGAAAAACTTATATCAGGATATAGTGATGCTTTAGCTGAAAAAGGAATAGTATGCTCTGTTTCGAAAAAATACTTTGAAACAAAAGCATCCACGGTATCTCACCATTCTTCTTATACATTACTCGATGATATTCACAGATATTTCGCACACAAGCGTGAAAACAAATACTTTAAGCATCAGCGCAACCGTCACCACTGTGCTGTTCTGTGCTTTCATCCTGCTGACAGGACTCTTCTGAAAAAATCAGAATGCAAGGAGTATGCCTTTATGCTTTCTGAAGTTTCCCGTTCCGAAGAAGGAATGGCTCCGAAGGAAAGAATACATAAAGAAAAAACTGTTCTCAAAAAGATAGAAAAGAGAATCTGTAAAATTTTAAAATCAGCTGAAAAGAAAGATCCTGTCCGTGTCTGCAAATGCACAAAAGGTGACTTTATAAAATATTTTTTCAGAAAAGAATACGGATATATGAAAAGCATAAACGGCAAAGACAGAGATTTTCTTGACCTCGTTATTTCTGCTGTGTTTTTAGGCACCCTGGGAATAATCGCTCTGATTTCAGTTATATTATAAAAAGGAGAATTTTTATGTTATCCAAAGAACAGAAGACTGTGATTTCAGTAATAGGCGCAATAATATTCACCGTGCTGTCGGTGTGTGTTTACGGATTTACTATCGGTGGTGAATATCTTTCTTTCAGCTACATAGCCTACTGCCTTCTTACTGCTTTTGTGATGACAAGCTTCGCCTTTCTGTTCATTTTCGGAAAGAAAATACCGAAAAAGCTTTTATTCAAGGAGCTTTATGTGATTATAATATTAGTTGCTACTGCTTTACAGCTTTTAATGTATCAGCCTCTTAATCTGCTTACGGCTGTAGATGAGGGAATGGAGTACGAGGTAGAAATAACCGATACAGACCGATACGGTGCTACATACTTTACAGACCGGGAAGAAACGCCCAGAAAAATAACATATAACCGTGTTATTTTATCCGATGATGAACTTATCCCTACAGAAGGAGGGATAATGATTATCCGTGAAATCACAGGCGGATTTAACTGTAAGCATTTCGAAATAGTAAAGGTTACCTATGAGCCTGAAATCATTTTCTGAAAATACATATTAATGCTCAATATCTTCTGAACACCTAAAAAGTTAAACTTTTTCCCTAAAACCACTTGACAAGAGTCAAACAATATGGTAATATCATTAGGCAAATACGGAGAGATACCGAAGTGGTTATAACGGAACGGTCTTGAAAACCGTCGTAC
>CALCHE010000129.1 GCA_937901145.1 uncultured Clostridia bacterium | reverse complement strand
ATCGGCTGGATACAGAATCATCTCGGCTGTAAAATTTTCAGACTCGGAAGATTACAGTTTCAGCCCTTTTTCTTTTATCTTCCCCCTTATGTAAACAAAGCAAAAAGAAAAGGCACAGACATAAAAATCGGTGCAAAGGTCCTGAATGTACACATACCTCAGGGTGAAAAGCTTTTAAGGGAAGAATGCGAAAAATCCTTCCGTATGGCGGAAGAGTTTTTCAGCGATTATCACTACAGAGCCTTCATCTGTGAATCCTGGCTTTTATGCGAAAGGAACAGAGATTTTATGAGCGAAGACTCAAACATTATCCGCTTCGGCGAAATGTTTGAAATACTCGGCTCATCAGATAATCCCTCTCAGGCTATCGAAAGAATTTTCGGCAAAAAGGAAGACAAGCCCGACGATTACCCCGAAAGCACCATACTGCAGAGACAATGTAAAGCTTACATTATTTCGGGAGGCACACCGGGCACAGGCTTCGGAATCATCAGAAGAAAAAATTAATATCATATTTCTTTACAATAAAAAGAAAAAATGATATGATAAATATAACACTTTAAAAAAGGAGAATTTACTATGGGTTTTTTAACAGGTAAAACAGCTATAATCACAGGCGCAGGCAGAGCAGTTCTCAGTGACGGCAGATGCGGCTCCATCGGCTACGGTATCGCCACAGCTTACGCTAAGGAGGGCGCAAACCTCGTAATCACAGGCCGTAATGTTCAGAAATTAGAGGACGCTAAGGAAGAGCTTGAGAGACTTTACGGAATCAAGGTTCTCACCGTTCAGGCAGATGTTAACGAAGGTGCAGACAACGAAGCAGTCGTAAACGGCGTTATCAAGGCCGCAATCGATACCTTCGGCAGAATAGATGTTCTCATTAACAACGCTCAGGCCTCCGCTTCCGGTGTCAAGCTCGAGGACCACACCACCGAGCAGTTCAATCTCGCTATGTTCTCAGGTCTTTATGCAGCCTTTTACTATATGAAGGCCTGCTACCCTTATCTTAAGGAAACACAGGGCTCAGTTATCAACTTCGCATCCGGTGCAGGACTTTTCGGTAACTACGGTCAGTGCTCCTACGCTGCCGCTAAGGAAGGCATCAGAGGTCTCAGCCGTGTAGCCGCCACAGAATGGGCTCCCGACGGAATCAATGTAAATGTTATCTGTCCTTTAGCCTGGACTGCACAGCTCGAAAATTTCGAAAAGGCATATCCCGATGCATTCAAGGCAAACGTAAAAATGCCTCCCGCAGGTCATTTCGGTGATGCAGAGCTCGAAATCGGCAGAGTATGTGTTCAGTTAGCAAATCCCGACTTCAAATACCTCAACGGTGAAACTCTCACTCTTGAAGGCGGTATGGGTCTCAGACCGTAAAAGCTTATTAAGAGGTGAAAAAATGATTCATTACATCGAAAATGATTATCTTAAAATCGGCGTAAAAGAGTTCGGATGTGAACTCACGAGCGTTATAAACAAGAAAAACACCGAGGAATATCTCTGGCAGGGCGACGAAGCATATTGGTCAGGTCAGTCCCCTATCCTTTTCCCCATCGTAGGCAGACTTATGGACGACTGCTATTATCTTGACGGGAAAAAGTACACCATGCCTAAACATGGCTTTGCCCGTAAAATGCTGTGGAATTTCGGCGGTGCCGATGAAACCTCTATGTTCTTCACTCTTACACAGACGGAAGAAACTCTCGCTCTTTATCCCTACAGCTTCACTGTGAAGGTTACCTTCACTTTAGAGGGAAACAGCCTTAAGGTTACCCACGAAATCAAAAATGAAAACGACGGCGTTATGTACGCTTCTTTAGGTGCTCACCCTGCTTTCAACTGTGAAATCGGTGACAGATTAGTTTTCAGCGAAAATGAAACCCTCGACACAGTAAGAATCGACCTTGTGAATTCCTTAAGACTTCCCGAGCTTATTCCCGTGCTTAAGGATGAAAAGGTTATTACTATAACAGAGGATATTTTCAATGAGGATGCTCTCATCTTTAACGGTGTGAAATCAGATACTCTTACCCTCGAAAGCGATAATCATTCAAGAAAGGTTATCTTCCACCTTAATAATTCCCCTTGGCTCGGTATATGGGCAAAGCCCGGTGCTCCCTATGTGTGCATAGAGCCCTGGTGCGGTGTCAATGACTCGACAGAAAAGAAAGAGGATTTTTCACAGAAGGACGGAATAAATGCTATTCCTGCAGGTGAAAGCTTCGTTTATTCCTGGA
>CALCHE010000128.1 GCA_937901145.1 uncultured Clostridia bacterium | reverse complement strand
CAGAAGGACGGAATAAATGCTATTCCTGCAGGTGAAAGCTTCGTTTATTCCTGGACAGCTGAAATTATTTAAAAAGCACAAAAAAATGCCTTCCCCGAAAAAGGGAAGGCATTTTTTTGAAATTAAACGTTCTTTTCTGCACGCCACTGCTTTGCTTTGTCAGCAGACATTCTTGTAATGTTTTCAGCGGGATGAATTGACTCTTCGCCACCGTTAACATAAAGGAAGTACTTGCCGCCGGCAGTAACGTAAAGACTTTCTTCGTAGCCGTCTGCGCTACCGAATTCACCGCTTGTAAACTTTGCAACAAGCTCTGAATTTTCGGTATCATATTCAACCTTACAGATAATCTTTTTCATTATGAATACTCCTTTCGGAAAATAGTAAGCCTTATTAGCTTTTTCTATTATACTCTAAAAAAGAAATTTTTTCAAGTCCTGGAGGAATTTTATGTTCCCGTCTTTCTGACAGTAATTTCATTACAGATATAGCAGAGAACCGCAAGAGCAATAAGAACAAAGGGTGTGATGCCGAAGGTTATCTTCGTGGCAATGAAGCCGTAGATAAGCTGAACACCGAAGCCGATGGCATAAGCACCGCCCATATGGTAGCCTGTTATATCAGCAGAATAGGTGGCTCCGTGTCTTTCGGGGATGCTGTGAAGAACACTGGGAAAGACAGGTCCGAAACCCATACCGATAAGGAAAAAACCTGCAAGAGATGCTGTACCGAGAGGAAGAGCAAAGACAATTATGCCTAAAAGAGAAACAATAAGACCGCCTCTGATAATACTCTTATCCTTGAACCTCATGGAAAGGAAGCCCGAAATAACTCTGCCGACCATAATACCGCCAAAGTAAAGAGATACCCATTTGGCAGCCACATCGGGAGAAACAGCGAAAACATTTACTGCATAGCTTGCGCCCCAGGTGCCGAGCATAAACTCCATACTGCAGTAAGTACCGAGAGTGAGAATACCTGTAGGTACACCCTTCATTTTTATGATTTCAATGAGAGTAGCCGAAGCAGCCTCACCGCCCTCATCTGCGCTGTCCCCTTTCTCTATACCCTTCCACTTTTTAAGCGAGAAGAGAACGAGCAAAGCGATAGCCACCTGCATAAGAGCAATCACACGGTAGCCCTGTCTCCACTGAGTACCGCTTTCGCCGAGGAAAACAGACATAATCAGAGGGCTTACGGTAACACCTACACCCCAGAAGCAGTGAAGCCAGTTCATATGCTGTGCCTTATAATGGAGCGAAACGAAGTTATTGAGACCCGTATCAATAGCACCTGCGCCGTAGCCCATAATAACTGAGCTTATCATCATTACGGCTATGTTAGGAGAAAGACTTATAGCGATAAGTCCGAGAGCCGTAACGAGGATAGATACTAAAGTAACCTTACTCGTACCGAATTTACGGATAAGCTTACCCGAAACGAAGCTGACACCGCCTGTACATACACCGATAATGATACTGTAAACAGAGGCAAAGCTTTCGCTGATGCCGAACTCCGTATGTACTACAGGCCAGGACACACCGAAAAGCGAATCAGGAAGACCGAGAGAGATAAAAACTATGTAAATTACGACAAGTACAAAAAGCATAGAATTAACCGCCTTTATTTTTTCTTCGGTTATCATAACACATTTCTCCGAAAAAAGTAACTGTTAAACGATTCTTTGTATATTTTTATTTCTACAATTTAAAAATTTAATAAATTTTTGTGCATTTTATCTTGCCTAAAAAGAACAAATGAAGTATTATATATGTATTATATTTCTGATATATAAAGGAGAAAAATTATGTCAAACACATTGAACGGTACTCCCGTCTATGACAGTGAGACCAAAAAGCACGTGGGAAAAGCCGAGTTCATTCTTTATCTCATCGGCGTATTTTTCTACACTACCATGACGGGCATGGTCGGAGGTAACAGAAACGCTTATCTCGTTAACGTTCTTCGTCTTCCCGAAGAGCAGACCTCACTTTTTAACCTGCTTACAGGTATCATCCCCTTCATCCTCAACTTCTTCATCGTTATGTACATCGACGGAAGAAAAATGGGTAAGGGCGGAAAGTTCAAACCTATCACTACCCTCGTTATCATACCTATGTCCATAGTTATGGTTCTTTCCTTCTGGGCTCCTCCCGGACTTTCCGAATCCGTTCTTTTCATCTATGTTATTACCTTAGCTGTTTTATGGAGTGTTTTCTGCACCTTCGGTAACTCCATTAATATGATAGCCAATGTTATGACTCCCAACCTCAAGGAGCGTGACCAGGTTCTTTCCTTCAGAAGCATTTCTTCCGCTGTGGGTAACTCTGCACCTGTAGTAATTCTTCTGGTTATCGGTCTTATCTGGAGCAAGAATAATCCCGAGCTTATCGAAGCTGTCACAGGCACCAGCATCAGAAGTGTGGAAGGCTTACAGTACATAATCTCAGCAGCACTCTGCTCCGTGGTAGGTATCATCACTGTTCTTTTAGGTATGAAGCTCGTCCGTGAAAGAATGGTTTACACCGAAAAGAAGCAGAATCCCCTTTTAGGCTTCAAGGACATCGTAAAAAACAAGTACGCATGGACCATTATTTTATCTGAGTTCCTTAAAAGCTTCAGAGGTCTTGCAACCTATATGGAAACCTTCATCGCCGCTGCAGTTTTAGGTGACGTTTCAAAGAAAATTCTTTTCGTTCTCCCCGTCGGTATCGGTACTGCAGTAGGTATGCTTATAATTAACTTCCTTCTGAAAAAATTTGATGCCCGTCAGCTTTACATCGCCAGCGGTATTTACTCGCTCTGTGCCAACTGCATCGCCTTCGGCGTAGGCTATACCTACTTTAAAACAGGCTCAGGAATTTTACAGATAGTATTTATCGTATTCCTTTTCCTCATCGGTCTGCAGTTCGGTGCATCAAATCTTCTTCCCTCAATGTTCCAGGCTGATGTTCTCGAAACCATCGAGCTTAAAACAGGTAAGCGCTTCGATGCATCCTTCCCCTTCGTTATCGGCATCGGAACACTTATCAGCGGTACTATTGCCAGCACTCTTGCACCGCTTATTCTTTACGGAGAAGGCTCCATCATCGGCTATATTCAGCCTACGGATCTCGTTCCCAACCCTGTACAGAGTCTCGGAACAAAGGTAACTCTCCTCTTCTTCTATACCATAGTTCACGGTATAATGATGTTCCTGGCTGGTGTACCCTTCTTCTTCTACAAGCTCACAGGCAAAACAAAGGAAAACATTCACGCCGCCGTTCTCGAACAGAGAGCAAAAATGGAAGCTGCAGAATAATCCGTATACAAAGGCTTATCCCTCACCCGATAAAGGTGAGGGATTTTTTCATTTAAGTATATAATCGTAAACGGCAGTGACTACGCCCTTTTCGTCATTTGTGGGAAGAATAACCTTGGCTCTGTCCTTTATCGGCTGAATGGCGTTACCCATAGCCATAGGAAGTCCTGCCACATCGAACATAGAAATATCGTTTTCCTCGTCACCGATGCAGGCTATTTCATCAGCAGTAATGCCCAGAGCCTCTCCGAGTGCTAAAAGTGCAGTCCCCTTTGAGCCTTTCTTATTATAAATTTCCGCATAGCCCTTAGAAAAGGCTACCGTGATTTCGGGATAATCCTCGAGAATTTTCTTTATTTTTCTGCGGTAGCTTTCGTCCTCTTTGTAAAAGAACTGAAATTCCTCTATCTGCTTATTTTTCTTTCTGATGTAAGATTTTAAGTTTCTCACATAGATTATATTTACCGAATTATCCTTAAAAAATTTCTTTACTAGCTTCTGCAGTATTTTTCCCTGGGTATGAAAGTCCCTGTCTATATGAGCTGCCTTAAATATCAGCATACCTCTGGTTTTACTGAGAATTTCAGCACCTGTTTCAGCATCGAAGCAGGCCTCAAATATCATCCTGTTCTCCAGGGTATCGACCACAAGAGAACCGTTTGAAGAAATAATATAACGGTAAAAACTCTGGTTTTTCAGAGCCTTCGGCAGACAGTTTACATTTCTGCCCGTGGTAGGAACTACAAGTATGCCCCTTTCCGAAGCATCCTTCAGCGCACGCAGTGTCTCAGGCGCCATCTGTCCCTCTGAGTCAAGACAGGTGCCGTCCATATCTACTGCAAGTATTTTTATCATATCAATCATCCTTTATTCTTCGATGCCGAACCTTTCAACAAGTTCAGAGTACTCTTTTTCTGTTATATGCATCACCGAGCCGTGACGTGGGCGCAGATGATCGAGGGAAAATCTTCCCTCAGGTACGGCGGTAAAGCTTATCATATCCTCTGTCTCCTGCATAAAATAGCCTCCTGATTTGAACTGATCGGCTATCATAATATATTTTTCGCTACCGATAAGCTTATAAAGGCAGTTACCCTCCAAAGCTGTGTCTGCCACAGAAACCTTGTTATCCTCAGGCTCATAATAAGGTCCTGAGGGTTTGTCTGCCACACAGTAGCAGATACCGTCCTTTTTACCGTCAGCGGTGTAAAGATAATATCTGCCGTCTTTTTCGGTGATATCTGCATCGATAGCACAAAGTCCGCTTTTCGGCTGATAAAGAATCTGCGGTTCAGTAGTAAGAGAAGCCAGATCCTTACTGTAAGCGTACCATATTATAGTATCAAGAGAGGAACCCTCATTAAGGTGAGTCCAATAAATCATATACTCTCCCTTTTCTCTGTCAAAAATAACCTGAGGTGCCCATACTCTGATTGCATTCTTCGTGCTTTCGAAAGCAGAAAAATCGATTATTCTCTCGTTTTTCCACTCCAAAAGATCAGCGCTGTCCCACACAACCATAGAGTTGTTATTTGCCCAGCCGTCTTCAGAGCGCATATCCGTGGCAATTATATGGAATACTCCGTCCTCACCGCGGAAAATAAATGGGTCACGGCAACATTTTTTACCATTGGTCTGAAGAAATATTTCTCTGTTTCCGTTAAGTGCTTTGAAATTATATCCGTCACGTGAAAGTGCGAAATGTACTCTTTCCTCCTCGGGTCTGTTACCCGTAAAATAGCAGAACAAATAACCTGTCATTGTATTACCTCCGAAAGCTATAGGTCTATTATTACATATTACAGCTATAAATTCAATACTGTAAATAATTAAAATCGTTTAAATGTTATACAGTACAAAAAAATAATATCTCAAAAAGACAAATAAGTAAAAATGACAATTGACCTTATGAAATAAGTGTGATAGAATAATCAGTATGATAAACAATAATTTAAGTTTAATATCAAGGAGAGGTTAAAGATGGATAAAATCGTCAAAAAAACAATTATAATAGTTATCACAGTAGTACTTCTTTTCACAAGCGGATTTATTTTAGGTGCTCTTTCCGCTGAAATAAAAGCACTCGCACCGGTAGTCGAACAAACTACAGAAAGCACCACTGCAGCTACTACAGTTCCCACTACACAGGCACCAGTAACCGAGGCTCCCACTACTGCAACACCTACCACAATACCCACTACAGAGCCTACCACCGAATCAACCGCTGAGCCTACTACCGAAACTACGGAAGCACCCACAGAGGAAACTACGAAAGACGAGCCCTGCTGTCTCGTTAAGATCGCACTTACTGTTCTCGAACTCATTAAAACGGTTATCGATGCAGTAATCTCATTTCTCTCTTCTCTTTAATACATAATGCTGACACTTTCTTACGCCGCCACCCCATAAGGCAGTATTTGTTTCTCGAACAAAAATCCCCGTATCATTGCCAATAGCCTCGCAAGGCGGCAACCTTACTTCGTTTTGTGGCTTCGATACAAGAATTTTTCAGTTCTTACGAAACTGCGAAGCACTTTAAAATGCGAAATAGCTTTACAAGAAAAGGCGAAAAACACCGATAATGCTGACGCATATCGGTGTTTTTCAAAGCATTATTGTGATGTTATTTCACGTTTTAAAGAAATACTGCCTTATGGGGTGGCGGCGTACAAGGTGTCAGCTTTTTTTATTGAAAGAATAAACGCCTTATGGTATAATTATAAAAAGATAATATTTTTCGGAGGCAAATATGAAAGAAAACAGAATCCACGTGGCTTACGGCTTTCACGTAAACTGCTACCACTCCTACCGCGGAGATACCAATGATAACTTAGGCTTCGGCTCCGACATCAGAATCATCAGAAAAATTCTGGACGTTCTGACAGAGCTTAACGAAAAAGGTATACCTGTCAAAGGCACATGGGATACGGAAAACTTTTTCTCACTGCAGAAAATACTGCCCGAATACGCTCCCGACATCATCGAAAAGATGAAGGAAAGAGTAAAAAAATACGGTGATGAAAACATCATCATGGGCTACAATAACGGTGCTCTTTCTGCTATGACGGAGGATGAATTCTGCGAAAGCATCAATTTAGCCGTAACCAATAAAAACGGAAGTGGACTTCAGGATATATTCGGTGAATGTGAAAAAATCGTCCGTCCTCAGGAGGTTATGTTCACTCCCTCCCAGGTGAGTCTTTACAATAAGTTAGGTGTAAAGGCGCTCTGTCTTTACTACAGTGCTGTTCCCTTCGATGCCTTCCGCACTATAATACCGAAGCTTCCCGATGAGCTCGGCTTCAATCCCCTCACCTACACCTATAAGGGTGAAAGTATGACCATAATCCCCACCTACAGCAACTCCGACGTGTGCGATGCAGGATGTCTGCGTGCCTGGGTAAAGGATCTGAGAAGAAAACAGGAAAGCGGAGAAATAAACCGCGACCTTTTCATTTTCATCAATATGGATGCAGATGCAATTTTCTGGGAAACGATGGATTTAGGACCGCTTACAGGTAAGCTGGCAAATACGGACGGTATTCACGGACTCGTCACGGAAATAGCTGACCTGCCCTACATAGTTTTCGACACACCGGGCGGCTACCTTAAAAATCACGGCTCTGCCGGTGAAATAGAATTTACCCACGACACGGCCGACGGAAATTTCACAGGCTATGCCTCCTGGTCAGAAAAGCCTTTTAACCGAAAAATATGGACACGTCTCGAAAGAGCCAGAATGATGTCAAAGATAACAAGCGAAAAAGACAGCCTTTCTCCATCCTTTGATGACCGTATACTGCTTCTTTCCACCACACATTTCGGTCTTGCCACACCTGTGCTGAATATTCAGAGAGAAAAAACCGCTCTCGAATACGGTGACAGAGTAACGGAAAAAGAGCTTTCCGCTATGCCGAAGACAGAGAAAATCACCGTACATAATATTAACGGCACCTCACTTCAGAGTGTTCAGGTGGAAATCAAAGAAAACATCGATGATATTTCCACCCTTACCGTAAAAGCTGAGGGACTCGAAGGTTTCACAGCAGTCGCCACAGATGACGAATGCACTTCTGCTTTCATTATGATGAAATTCGCTGATGTGAAGGACAGCTACGAAATCGAGGTCACCTTCGACGAAAAAGCTGACAAAAGAGAGCTTACCTATACTCTGGAGACACAGCGTATGAAAATCGACTTCACCTCAAAGGGTACTGTAGAAAAGGTAATCACTGACGGCAGAGTTATCGGCAGAAAAGATTTCCTTAACTCCTTTATCACCTACGGTGACAGTAAATATTTCTTCAGCTACAGAAAGGCTTCCGCCCTTCCTATGGCAGGTGAAGGCAAAGGAATACGCGTAGAGGGTGACATTCATCTGCCCGATGAAATAAAGGACGGCAGCTTTACCTTCGACTTTTTCACGACAGATTTCTCCGACGGTATTTTCGTCAGAACTACCGTTAACTACCCTTACACCGCTGAAACCACCTCCATTTCCACGGAAAACTCCTCCCTGGGCAGATTCACCGATATGAAATGGACAGAGACAGCACCCTTCCAGCTTACCCCCTGTCTCGACGGTGACATTTCCGTTATCAAAAGAAACTTTATGGATGATATTTCCTCTTTCAGAACTCAGTCCTTCCCCGAAAGCGATCCGAAGAATACTTCTCTTGACTCCTTCAATCATCAGCTTACAGGCGGATTCGTAGGTCTTTATGATGAAAAGGGAGGCCTTATCGTGGCAAATGCACGTCAGGTGCTGTCTTCCATGGCTCACTGCCCCATGAGACTGGAAAAGGATAAAACCGTCAGAATGAATCCCTTCGGCACCTATTACGGCAAACAGAGAAACCACTGGAGCCGCGCAAAGGGACAGGTTCTCGATGCCTACACTCTGGTGGCAGCTCAAGGAAAAAGCATAGCTCCCTCCTACAACGGAAGCAGTGAAACTGCACTTTTCGGTCTTTATCCCCTGTCAGCAGACGATCTCGGAAACAGCGAGAGAAACAATATATGCGCCTTTGCTGACGGATCTCTCATCACCGCACCCGACAGCGCACCCGTCGCCGCCTTTAACAGAGATAATATCAGCGTAAGAGAAGGCAAGGCTGACGGAAAAAGTGAAGCAGACCTTAAAAATCCCGTTATGACAGGCTTCAATAAAAACCTCGGGCAATACATCAGAAAAGGTATAAGAGGTATCGGACATATCGTGATAAGTCAGATTAAGGCAAGAAAGTAAAAAAACGGTGCTGTAAAAAAAGTGCAGATCGCATAAAACAAGATTAATAAAGGGTTTCTTTCGGTTTTGAATTACCAAAGAAACCCTTAAAAACTATAAAAATCATAAAAAGCAGACAAAAACAATATTTTTGTGTTTTATGCTATAAACAAACCTCGCCCTCGGAGTACCTTTGTACGCCGTCGGGTAAACCAAAATAAAGCTGAACGCTTTATTTTGGCTCGGTTTGTTCATTCTGCGCATTTTTTCCGAGCTCCTAAAAGGGATGTAAAAAACTTTCGTTTTTTTACATCCCCAATTTTATGCTTTTTCTACGGTGGAGAAGGTTTTCGCTGCTACCTCTGCAGGAGCATATTCCATCATCATATGTCCACCCTCAGCGAATTCATAGACTACTGTGTCAGCGGGAGAATTATCGATAATAGCCTTCAGATTATCAGCCATAGCAACCTTATCGTTCTCAGCAGTAATAATTACACAAGGAATATCCAGCGCTTTCAGCTTACTGAATTCAGGACCTCGGGTGTGGGTGGTCATAATGGAAATACCCGCACCTGTACCGGGCAGAGAAAGAGGAGCTGTCACACGGCTGAGGTCATAATCCTTAGCGTAAACGGAATCGCTGAAGCTCATAGAAACGAAAAGTCTCACAAGGAACGGAAATTTCAGACAGAAGCTGAGTATAGTATTATAAACTGTTTGCATCATCATATTAAGCGCGGGATTCTGAACACTCCCCTCAGTATGAGCTGAGGTCTGCGGTGCGAAAAGTACCAGACCCGTCACCGTTTCGGAATAGTCACAGGCAAGATTAATGGCTATACCGCCGCCCATGGAATGTCCGCCTACTATCCATTTACCGCCGAGTTCAGCCATAAGAGAGCCGATAAGCTCCTCACGGGAACGAAGAAGGGTGGTATTAGTTTCTCGGGATGAATAGCCAAAGTTAGGAGCGTCGACCAGAACTGTTCTGTAACCCTTTTTCCTGTATTCCTCAGCCACACCCTCGAGAGATACGGTAGAAAGGCAGAAGCCGTGAATGAGCATAATCTGCTTTTCAGCTTCGGTATCAGGCTCAAACACACGGTAATGGAGAGTGTAATCACCCGAGTCATAAAATCTGCTGTTTGAGAAAGGTCCTTCCGCAGGTACAGCAAAGGCTTTGATGGAAAAGGTGAAAACAATAAGAGCCGACAGAATAAGTGAGATATTTTTTTTCATAGTTTCATTCCTCCTTTGATTATATGATAACAGATAAGGATATTTTTTTCAAGGCAAAAGTTAATTCTGAGTTAACGGTAAGATGGTACCGGCCATTTGGATGTCGGGAGGAGTTCCCGCTCTGTCATTTTGAGCGGAGCGAAAAAACTTTTATTTCAACGGAGGAGCAGTGCTCCCCTTCGATAACACTGCAGTGTTTAAGATAAAAAGCTGGCGGATAATATCCGCCCCTACCATTTCAAAAGATTGTTACTTGTCATTTGGGATGTCGAGGGCACCGTCCCCTACATTATACACCATGAAAAGGGCGGTGTATAACTTGCCTTTTTTCCGAAGCCTTCTACGCCGTTTTGCACTTTGCACTTAGAAGGCGACCGATGGTCGCCCCTACGATGTTTACCGTGAGATTGCGGGTGGATTTGCGGACACGGCACGCCATGTCCCTACAACCTCTCCGTCTGC
>CALCHE010000127.1 GCA_937901145.1 uncultured Clostridia bacterium | reverse complement strand
CAGATATTGTAAACAGAGATTTAGAAGAAAAGAACATTGAGCCTATTGACCACCGTAGCTTTGTAGCAAGAGGAATACTTCTGCAACCTACTATTCACGAGGGTGTTTCAAGCAAGAAGATGAAGAAGAAAGGCAAAGTCACAGAAAGAATGAGAATCAACATTCTTATCCGTAAAGATAACAGCTTGATTATCAGCCTTCGCAAAACTGTTCAGGCACTTACAGAGCTTGTTATCACTGCGGCAAAGCTGCTCATACCCGCACTTGCAGATGCTCTTGAAGGTATCCGTGTCGGTATGATTATCCTTGAATGTGAAAGAAAGAGCATTAACAAAATGAAGCATCAGGCTATGAATGAAGTCCGTGATGCTGATGAGTTTTATGTGTACTTCCATAAGCTGCAGGAAGATATTAAATCCACCGAAGAAAAGCTCAAAGAGGCAAAGAAGAAGCTGAAGCTCACTCCCAAGGTTATGAAGCAAAAGTATAACGAAGCTAATTATTATGTTGGTCACTATGAATTTGAACTTAAAGAGCTGAAATTTAAAATGCAGAATATTCTCTCACAAAATGAGTGCGAAACCGAACAGGATATTGTTAATGCGAAGTCTTACTTTGAGAAAATGCGTAGGTTTGAAATTCCGAAGCTTGAAGCCGAGGAAAAGAGAATGGAAGCAGAAATTCAAAAGACACTTACTCAGTACCAAGAAACCGAAAAGCAGGCTGATGAAGCAGATGCAGAAGAACTGAAAGCCGAGAGGATGAAAATACGTCCCGAAAAAGAGAAAGAGGCAAGGCAAAAAGCTGAAGCAGATTACAACATCAGCGAATACGATTTTAACCGAAGCGTTGATACCGTTTCAATGCTCCTAGGTGAGCCGCCACCTAATTATCTTACCAAGGCTGAAATAGCAAGGCAGGAAGAATATGCCCGCTATGTTAAACAGCAGGAAGAAAGACAGCGGCAAATTGAAGAACGGCGTAATAACCGTAACAACAAAAATATTAAGAATAAAAATGAAAGGAGCCGATAAAATGGCTAATAAAAAGTTAAAAGCACCGGTAAACATCCCGGTAGAAAAAATTCATCCCTTTGAGGGACATCCGTATAAGGTTTTAGATAATGATGAAATGAATAATCTCATAGAGAGTATTCAGCAGAAAGGTGTTATCTCACCTATTGTTGTAAGACCTTTAGAAAATACAACAGATGAATATGAGATTATCTCAGGTCATAGACGCCTGAGAGCATCAGTAAAAGCAGGGCTGGAAACAGTACCTGCTTTAATTTATGCCGTAAGCAGAGATGAGGCGGCTATTATGCTTGTGGACAGTAATCTTCATAGAGAGCATATTCTCCCGTCGGAAAAGGCATTTGGTGCGACACGTTCCTAACTGAAAAGGTTAGGCACTAATACAAGAACGTGGGTTCTGATTAGTAGAACTGATAATTCGATAGGTAGAATGAGAGAGTAACGTCTTGAAATGCCTACCCTGAGGCTCCGAACGGCTCTTGTCAAAAGCAAGATGTTCGTAAGCTCGGTAAAGTCGGCGGAAGCATACCCAAACAGATAGTAATATGCTGTGGAAAGGTAGATAGAGGTATCTGCTGTATGTGACACGCCGGGGGTCTAAAAATATCTATGGTGAGAATGATAGAAATATCTGACGAACTTGTGAATGTACGGGTCTAAACCTTTTGATATGCAGAAATGTATATTTCCATTCAGATTGGAAGTCAGTGCGGTTGAGTAAAATTCGAATGTATGAAAAACCGTATATTGTTACAGGCAATATCAAGCTGACAGGCTCAGAACAAGCACCTAAGGAGAAATGTACAGATAGAATTATCGGAACGTGGTAAGCCACAGAACACAATAGTGGTACAGACGAAGTAAATAAGCTGTTTTATCTGTGGTGAAAGTGGTGCCACAGTACCTATGAAGCAGTGATAATAAACTGTGGAGGGATAGGCACCAGTCATCAATCAATTAAATTATCAAAATATCAGAAAAGACATAGGGTTCGAGTAAGACAAAAATTCACTTTCCGAGAAAGGACGGTGATATCCTATGCCAAAGCTGAAAGACCAAAAACTACGGCATAATGAGTATTACGATATGCAAAGCAAATTTGATGAACTCTATGCTCAAAGCAAAGAGGGATTTGTGTTTAAAAGTCTTATGGAAATAATTCAATCGGATAAAAACATAAAGCTTGCATATCGCAACATCAAAAACAACAGTGGAAGTCACACGGCAGGTGTTGACAGAAAAACAATAGGTTTTATTGAAAATTTTGATGAAGAAACTTATGTCAGAAAAGTAAGAGCAAAAATTGCAAATTACAATCCAAAAGCTGTTAAAAGAGTTGATATTCCTAAACCTGACGGAAGAACCCGTCCTTTAGGAATACCGACAATATGGGACAGAATAGTCCAACAATGTATTCTTCAAGTATTAGAACCGATTTGCGAAGCAAAATTCTATGAACGCAGTAATGGTTTCAGACCTAACCGTTCAGCAGAAAACGCAATAGCACAAGCTATGTTCTATATGCAAAGGGTTAATTTGCATTATGTAGTGGATATTGACATAAAAGGGTTCTTTGATAATGTGAATCACGCTAAACTTATCCGTCAGATGTGGTCACTCGGAATACAAGATACAAAACTTTTAAAGGTAGTCAAAAGAATGCTCAAAGCACCTGTTTTAATGCCTGACGGACAGTTGGTGTACCCTGATAAAGGAACACCGCAAGGCGGTATCTTATCACCGCTGCTGTCTAATATCGTATTAAATGAACTTGATTGGTGGATTTCAAGTCAATGGGAAACATTTCCCACCCGACACGAATACCACGCAAGGGGTGACAAGTTTGATGCATTGAAACGTAACTCTAAATTAAAGGAAATGTATATTGTTCGTTATGCAGATGATTTTAAAATCTTTTGTCGTACAAGAAGTGACGCTAAGAAGATTTTCACGGCGGTTGAAAAATGGCTCAACGAGAGATTGCACTTAGAAATCTCACCTGAAAAATCAAAAATTGTAAATCTTAAAAAGCAATATTCAGATTTCTTAGGGTTTAAACTCAAAGTGCATAAAAAGGCTGACAGATATACTGTAATCAGTCATATCAGTGATAAAGCCGAAAAACGGATTGAAAACAATCTGATTGAGCAAATCAAGCGGATAAAAAGAGCCTCTGACGAAAAAGAACGGCACAGACTGATAGCTCTGTATAATTCGAAAGTAATAGGTATTCACAACTATTATGATAAAGCAACACACGTCAGTATTGACTGCAACAGAATTGCATACAGAATAAAAAAGGTTATGAAAAACAGATTCGGAAAATACTTGAGAACAAAAAAACAGCTTTTGAAAATAGAAACGGAATCAGAGATTAAAATTTCAGAAGGAGCATATATACACGAGCGATACGGCGGTAGTAAACAAATGAGATATATGAACATATATCCCATTGTACCTATCGGATATGTAAGAACAAGATTTCCGCTTTGGAAACGAAAAGAAGTTAATAAATATACTCCTGAAGGTAGAGAAAGTATTCACAAAAATCTTGATATGGACATTTCAACTTTAAAACGACTAATGGAAAATCCTGTTAGCGGAAGAAGTGTGAAATATGCAGACAATCGAATTTCGTCATATGCAGGTCAATGCGGTAAATGTTATGTAACAGGAAGACATTTGAAATTTGATGAGGTACATTGTCACCATATCAGACCTTTAAAATATGAAAAGAATGACAGCTATGAAAATCTTATCATTGTACACAAATATATTCACATTCTGATTCACGCTACTAAAGATGAAACGATAAAGCAATATTTGCAGTTGGTAGGCAAAGAGAATATCAACATAAAGAAATTAAACAAACTGCGTTTAGCAGTCGGAAACGAAGTCTTAACTTTGGATATTTATTGATAATGATTTGATGATGATGGAACGCCGTATGAGGGGAAACTCTCACGTACGGTGTGAAGCGGGGGAAAAGAGCGAGTGCCCTGCACAGACTCTTACCTATCGCTATCTTACAAGCTGAAACTTGAAGCATTAAATCATCAAGGTAAGACTTTTGGACAAGTTGGCCAAAAGTACAGCAGAGACTTAATGGCAGAGTCCGTTGATGAAAGTTCAAGGCAGATACACCGCTATATTCGTCTTACAAATCTTATTCCCGACCTCCTTGACCTCGTTGATGAAGAACGAATAGCCTTTACTCCTGCAGTAGAACTTTCTTACTTGAATGAAGTGGAACAGGCTGATTTGGTTGAAGAAGTCCGTGTATGTGATGCTACACCTAATTTATCTCAGGCACAAAGGCTTCGTGCAATCAGCAGAGAGGAAGGGTTAACTCCTGAGCATATAGGTGAAATCTTGGCTGAGGAAAAGGCTAATCAGCGAGAGAAAATCAAAATTCCCGCCGAAAGAATACGAAAATACTTTCCGAAAAGCTACACAACCGAACAGATTGAAGAAGCAATCATAAAAATCTGTGAAAGCAGATACAGAGCCCGTCAGGGCAGAGATGCGAGATAAGGAGGTAGCCTATGATTAAAATTTACGATTTAACAAACAGTCATGTTGCTATATGTGGATTGGGACGTATTGATAACAGTAACGGAATTGAACTTGAAGAATATGCTATTCCTCAGGGTAGAGAAACTGTAAAGCGCCCGCCGGTTCAAAATATTCCGCAACAAATTAATATCTCAAGAAAAATCGGTAGGACTGTATATGATATCACCGCAAATTTTGATATAGAGAGCAAGCGTTCCGTATTGCAACAGTTTATGCAGTTGATACTTTCAACTAAGACAGAATAACCACAGAATGGATGAGATCAGTCGAGCGTTATATAATGTCAAAGACAAATCGTAACGCTCGGCTTTTCAAAGAAA
>CALCHE010000126.1 GCA_937901145.1 uncultured Clostridia bacterium | reverse complement strand
ACAACGGTTTTGATATTTGATTTTTCTTGATTTATAGGCCTTTGCGGGACTTATATTTTTTTACAGCTCCTTTTTTTAGTTGAGTTTTTCAAGTGGTTCTTGAGTTTTTCTCAAAGAATGATTTATTGTATTTTCATTCTTTATAGGTTATTATATGTACAGACCGGTCATCAAATATAAGCAGAGGTGATAAGTATGACTATTAATTTAAGTGAAAACATTAAAAGGCTAAGACGTGAAAAGAATCTTACTCAGGAAATGCTTGCTGAATTTTTAGGTGTAACCTTTCAGAGTGTGAGTAATTGGGAGCGCGGAGAAAGTTATCCTGATATAACCATTCTTCCCGAAATCGCAAGCTTTTTTAAAGTCAGCATTGAGGAACTACTCGGTGTTAATAAGGCTGTAGATGAAGAAGATATAAAAAGGCTTTTAGAGGAACATGATAATTTTACAGATAACAAGCTTATAAAAGAATCAATATATCATTTAAAAGATAAATATCCCAACGATTTTCGTGTGCAGTTAAGATATATGGGATATTTGATATGCTTTGACGATGCAACCCAAAACACTAAAAAGATAGAATCATTATATCAGAACATTCAAAACAACTGCACTAAAGATTCAATTCGTATTTGTGCAAAAAGATTTTATATACATTATCTCGAACTTATGGCAAGAGACGGAAACAGTGAAACCACCTTTGCAGACTGCGAAAAAATTATAAAAGAAATGCCACGGATGAGAGACGGCAGAGAGATGTTTTTTAACTGTTACCCTGAAACTCATCCCGAAAGAGATGCACTGATACAGGAAGCAATCGAAGAAGAGGTATTTTTGCTTGATAATACTATATCCCGCTATTTATATGACGACAGATATTCTTCGGAATACAGAATCGCACTTACAGAAAAAGCAATAGAATTTTTCTCTTTTATTTACGGCGACGGAAACTATGGCAGAATGTGGCGATTTATGCTATACAATTACGGGCATTTGGGTCTGCGTTATTATGAAACAGGAAACAAAGAAAAAGCTCTTCACAGTTTCCGAAAAATGTGTGAACTGGCAGTAAGATTCGACAGTTTGGACAGAATAACTACTATTCACTCAGTGATGTTCGAAGGTAAAATTTTTGACAAACATACCCTCGGCTCCACCTATGTAGCACGAATGCAGATAAAAGAGCTTCTGACAGAAAAATACCCACTGTCAGATGATTTTAAGACAAGCACTGAATTCAAGTCGCTGATTTCTATGCTCAAAGTTTAACAGTATTCCGATTATCCTTTACGCAATATAAAAAGCCGACAGTTCTGAACCTGTCGGCTTGATTTTTATTTATTCCTTTATGCCGTCTGCAGTAACTCTGACTTCATCATTTTCCACAGTAGCAAAGCCTCCGTTGCACTCGGCAGAAAAAATCTCATTTCCGTTAAAGAAAACGGAAATTCTGCCCTCAGAAAGAGAGAACACCGCTTTGGCGTGACCCTTTCTGATACCGTAAGAGCCTGAAAACTTACCGCTGACACTGTCCGCTACAGGTAGCTTCACACTGTCACATTCAACAGGAAGAAGCTGACGGTGAGGAGTGAAAAGTGTAAAGTTCATCATTCTCACCTGTGTTCCTTTTTATATTTTTCAAACACATCATCGATGGTGCCTGACATAAGGAAATACTGCTCGGGAATGTTATCGCATTCGCCTGCAAGAATTCTTTCCACGCTGTCTACGGTCTTTTCCAGAGGTACATAAATACCCTGCTGACCCGTAAAGCTCTCAGCTACGTGGAAGGGCTGAGACATAAAACGCTGAACACGTCGTGCTCTTTTAACCAGCTCTTTATCCTCTGCGGAAAGCTCATCCATACCGAGAATAGCGATAATGTCCTGAAGCTCTGCATATTTCTGCAGAACTCTCTGTGTTTCTTTGGCTGTTTTATAGTGTCTCTCGCCTAC
>CALCHE010000125.1 GCA_937901145.1 uncultured Clostridia bacterium | reverse complement strand
AGGGCGGGGTGACCATACCCCGCCACAATATTAAAACAGATACATGTCTCTACGATTTGTCAATTTAACGGTGAATCATTTACAGTTTCCCGAAACACTACACGCCCGTTTTGCGTTTAGCACTTAGCGTTTAAAAGTCGCCTCAGCGACTTTTATCAATCAAGTCCGAAGTTATGAATAAGCCCTTCCCTGTTTCTCCAGTCCTCTTTAACCTTTACCCAGCACTGAAGGTTCACACGGCAGCCGAAAAACTTTTCCATATCCTGTCGGGCATAGGTGGAAATACGCTTGAGTGATGCACCCTTTTTACCGATAATAATTCCCTTGTGGCTTTCTCTTTCGCAGTAAATGGTAGCTTCGATGTCCATAAGGTCAGTATCGGATCTTTCACGCATTTTTTCTATGGAAACGGCTACACCGTGAGGAATTTCCTTGTCTAAAAGGCGGAGCATTTTTTCTCTGATAATCTCTGAGGCTAAAACTCTCTCGGGCTGGTCGGTGAGAGTGTCCTCAGGGAAGAAAAACTCAGAGGGGAAGGCTAACTTTTCCAGTTCTCCCTGTAATTCGGCTATGCCGTCATTTTTGGCGGCGGAGACGGGAACGATAGCCTCGAAGTTATATTCTGCTGCCATCTGCATAATTTTCGGCATTATATCTTCCTTGTTTTCGATGGTGTCGATTTTATTGATAGCCAGGACCACAGGCATTTTCTGCTGACGGAATTTTTCCAGAAGCTCCTTTTCGCTGTCCTTTATGTCCTCGGTGCATTCCACCACGAAAAGACAGGCATCCACACCTGAGATGCTGTCGCCGACAGCCTTTATCATCTTTTCACCGAGCTTGGTTTTAGGACGGTGAAAGCCGGGCGTATCGGTAAAAACCAGCTGAGTTTCGCCCTCGGTGAGAACACCCATAATACGGGTACGGGTAGTCTGAGGCTTGTCGGAAACGATGGCGATTTTCTGGCCGAGCATTCTGTTAAGTATGGAGGATTTACCTACATTAGGTCTGCCTACTATGGCAATAAAAGCGGTTTTAGTCATAATTTATTCCTTTCAGTATGTGCCCTCGGGGCTGTAAATGATGAAATCGGTGTAGCCTGCCTTCTGCATTTTTCTGATGAGAGAGGCAGAGTATTCGGAAAAGTCCACAGTATAAACAGCTCTTTTTTCACCTGTGCCGTTTTTCAGCTGAGTGAAGAAGGAGAAAAGGGAAGCGAAGTCTGTCTTTTTATCTACGGTGATGCTTTCGGGTCTTTTCAGAGTGTCGATGGCGAATCCGTCAGCAGCACAGGAAAGCATAGAACCGAAATAAAGGCTGTTATTGGTTTCGAGAATGTCCTCTGCCGTGTGTGAAAGCAGTAAGAGACAGTCCTCGGGAAGCTGTTTTTTTATCTGCTGAAGGAAGGAAAGAAGTACTTTGTTACGGCTTTTATTCTTCCTTTCGCCCGGGTAGGTGGCACTGGAAACATATTCGCCTGTGGGGAAGTTTACCTCCTCGAGGAGAATTCCGTCGATTTTGAACTGTGTTACCTCACCCACCAGGTCTGTCAGATAGTTTACTGCATCCTTTGAGAAGGGGTTCAGACGGCTTTTTCCGCCGTTGTCTGATTTGGCATCGATCCAGTTTACGTCGGTATTCATATATTTGACTGCCATAGAGGGATCTGCCGTGGAGGCGATGCCGTCAGCGAAGCAGAAAATACGGGCGATAACCTTTATCTTTTCATTTTCGAAAATGTCGAGAGCCTGCCTTACGGTATTGTTGTCGAAAAGAGCAAGTCTTGACGTCACGGCGAGCTCATTAAGAGATGTGTAGGAAAGTCTGCCCTCTGCGTTTTTGAAGTCGATGAGAACGCTGTTGCAGTTCTTTCTTTTTACCTGGCGTGCGAATTCTTTTATATATTCTCTGTCACCCAGCTTTTCACAGGGCATATAAAGAGCCTTTACACTTTCTCCGCCGAAGGGCAGAAGAGGCTCCGTCTGCTGATTTTCTCCCTCGGGAAGGGTGGTTTCGGCAGAGGTGGTGAGCTTTTCGGCATCCGTGTAGGAGATGTCCAGCATCAGATTTACCGTGAAATAGGAGAGCAGAGTCATAAATACGAAAAGAAGAGAAAGGAGAATGTTTCTGACAATGCGGTTCTTTCTGTATTTTCTTCTTTTTCCCTCCAGAGGTAAAATCTTTGACGGAAATTCACGGGCGAAGGTATAGTAGCTCTGCCTGATTTTTACCTTTCCGTTTTCGGGATAGGGTGATTTTTTCTTTTCTGGTTTTTTCTTTGACATAATTATACCTGAGTTGGCGAGAGTAATCCGAAACAGTTTTTTTGATGCGGATTTTTCGCCGTTTATACATTAAAATATTAGTGAAATTAAATTTCAGCACTTACACGAAGAGAGATTGTCCTGAGATGCAGCTCATAGCCAGTGCTATAAGTGAGATGTAAATGAAAAGGGCGGGAGTACCTCTGAAAATCTCAGGGATGTAACGGTTATTTCTGATGTGCTTCATTCCCGTATTGATGAGAATCATAGAAAGAGTGAAGGCTATACCGGCACCGATGCCCATACCTACGGTTTCAGCGAGAGTGTAACCGGCTTTGAAGTTAACTACGGGCAGAGCGATGATCAGAGTGTTCAGCGCACACATACCCAGAGAGTTCATAAATTTTTTATCTGCCTTTAAAGCTGTCAGGCAGATAAGTGCCGTGACAAGATAGAGAAGCAGAAGCACCGCTGCATAAAGAGCGATACGGTACTTTGTGTCAAGAGAGAACACAAAGGGTATCCTGTTCAGAAGGAAGCAGATAAGGGAAAGAGCCAGTGAAAAGAAGGTCACTGTTCCGCCGTACATAAAAAAGTGCTTGGGGCGTTTGGCCATACGGATGCTTTCGCTCATTCCGTAGCCTGTGCTGAAAATCATATTCTGCACCAGCGCGGCATAAAGGGCGGCGGTGAGCATGGAAGTAAACTGTGTCATTGTCCGTTACCGCCTTTCTCCGTATTTTCGACAGTGTGTCTCGGACGGATGTTTTCGTCGTAGTCACGGATGATTTTGGGACTGCTTTTTTTACGGGAGAAAAGACCGGGGTCCTTTATTACGGGCTTTTCGTCAGCCGCATTCATCGAGAAGGTGTCGCGTATCTCATCGGGATAAAATTTTATGAGAAGCCATTTGTGACCCGCGGCGAGAAAGCCTAAAATAACGAGAGCCACGAAGGGCATAGCTGTCTGAGGAAGTTTCACGGGAGTATCTGCTGAGGCGAAGACGGTTCCGTAAGCCATATATTCTCTCAGAATGCCTACGGTCAGAGCCACGGCACCGTAGCCCACACCTGCAGCCACACCGTCTGTCAGAGCATTGAGAACGGTAGTTTTACAGGCGAATTTCTCACAGCGGATAACTGCCAGAGCATTAACGCACAGCAGATAGAAATAAATACCCAGTCCCGCACCGCCGTCAGTAGTGAGAGAGAAAATAAATCTGTCGCATAAAAGCACTACGGAAAGAGAAATGAAGGTGTACGCCGCCATACGGAGCCAGCGGGGAACCTTTTTCAGCAGAAGGCTTGTCACGGCTTCTGTTACCGTAAGCACGGCCATAACACCCACAGCCAGACACAGACCGTTCAGAGCGGTGGTGGCGGCACCCACGATGGGACAGATGCCGATTATCTGAGTGAGGACGGGATTATGAACGAAGGAGCCTTTGAAAAGAGCCGTGGAAAGACTCAGGGAGGGCTTTGATTTTTTGTTTTTCATTTGGCACCCTCCTTTCTTACGGAGGGCTGTTTTTTCTTATGTGATGACATTCTGTATTTTTCAGCTGTTTTTTTGGAGAGGATGGTCTCACCGGTGAGGGCGGGCCAGAGAGCATTTGTGATGAGGATGCTGAAGCATACAGGGTCGGGAGTTTTGGAAAAATATCTCAGAAGCATACATATCGCACCGCCTGTAAGACCGTAGAAAAATGCTCTGTCGGGTCTTCTCGGTGAGGTTACCGGGTCAGTTATCAGAAGCAGAGAAGCGAAGATAAGTCCGCCCGCACACAGCTCGATGACTACTGAGGAAAGTCTGCCGGAATTAACTCTCGGGAAAAGGAAGGCAAAGACCGCCGCTGCGGAGAGATAGCCGAGTGAAGCGAAAAGCCTTTTCGGATGTCTTACTGCCATATAGCCGAAGCCGCCTGTGAGAACGAGCATACTGGTGGTACCTATGGCACCGGGGTAAGCTCCTGAAAGAAGGGACACTCTGCCGAAAACATTCAGTGAAAGGCTGTTACCCTTCGAGAGCATATCGAAAACAGTTTCGCCCTTTATGAAATTTTCAGAGCCGAAAAAGGCGAAGTCACTGCCTGTAGCGGGATAGGTGAAGACCGCATCGGTAAACATCATCGCCGCGAAGCAGAAGCCTGCCGCCGCAGGAAGAAAGGGAGTGTTTCTCACATCACCGAAGGGAATCTTGGCCACGAGAATGGCGAAAGCACAGGCACTTATGCCCACATAAAAGGGTGCAGACACAGGCAGCAGCAGAGCGATGATCATACCCGTGGTGAGAGCGCTCAGGTCACCGACCGTATTCTTTTTAAGAAGCGATTTAAATCCGACAGCTTCGCAGACGACAGCCGTAAGAGAGCACAGGAGAATCTGCCACAGGGCATAAACACCCCAGTGGTAAACTCCCACCGCTGACAGGGCAAGACAGACAGCGAAGATGTCAGCATTATATCTGAAAATAGGATTTTTAAAAGAAAATATTTCTTTACTGTTCTGCATAGCAGGTACCTCGGAAAAATTATTCTTTGGGATTAAAAGTATTTAGCGGCCTTTTCGCGAAGAGTGGTGATGGCCTGCTTAGGATCCTCTGCACAGAAAATGGCGGAGCCTGCCACGAGTACATTTGCACCTGCCTGAGCTACTGTTTCCACAGTGGAGGGAGATATACCGCCGTCAACCTGGATGTCCATTTCGATGTTTCTTCTTTTACATTCTTCACGGAGTTTGACTATTTTCGGCATCATATCAGCCATAAAGCTCTGTCCGCCGAAGCCGGGCTCTACGGTCATAACCAGAACCATACCTAATTTGTCCAGATAAGGATAAACAGCTTCGATTTCGGTGCCGGGCTTAACAGCCAGAGCGGCTATTTTACCCTTTTCTCTGATGAGGTCGATGGTTTCCTCGATGGGGGAGTCACATTCGACATGGAAGCAGATAAGGTCAGCACCCGCATTTATGAAGTCGGGAGCATACTTGAGAGGGTCGCTTATCATAAGGTGACAGTCGAAAAGAAGGTCAGAGCATTTGCGAAGGCATTTTACCAGAGGAGCACCTAAGGTAATATTGGGCACGAAATGGCCGTCCATAACGTCGATATGGAGCCAGTCGGCACCGCAACGCTTCATATTTTCGAATTCCTCACCCATTTTTGAATAGTCACAGGAAAGAATGGAAGGTGAAATTTTAATCATAATATATATCTCCTTTATATTGATTTATATTGATTATACATTATAACATAATGTAGGGTGAAAAATCAAGGGAAAATATGAGCCGCTTTATGAATGCAGAATGCAGAGTGCAGAACGCAGAATTGCGGGTAAGGTTTCGGCAAGCAAAAAAGCAATACACCGCCAAATTAACAAATCGACTATAGTAGGGCGGGGTGACCCTACCCCGCCGCAATATTAA
>CALCHE010000124.1 GCA_937901145.1 uncultured Clostridia bacterium | reverse complement strand
TAGCATTTTTATTTTTGATTTTAAGTGTAGTTTTTTTTATAATTCATATATTTTTTAAAACCACCCGTTTTCATACTTTCTCCTCATGCAAAGTTTTCCATATCGAATATTGTATCACAAAATGTCTAATTTGTAAACATTTAATATCATAATGTCTTAAATATTGTTTAATTATCTGACTATATATCATTGCATTTATCATTAATAAACAAAAAGAGAAGGCTTTTGCCTTCTCTTCTTAATCTGTTATTCAGTTTTTGGGAATACAGGAGAAACAACCCACTGTGTCTAAATTTTAGTATGAAATATACAACAAAACTGTCGCACATGTTTTTAATGTATTTACTTGAAATAGTTCCCAATCAACATATTTACTATATCTGCATCCCACTTTTCATCTAAAATGTCAGGGATATCACTTATAAGAATAAGACCATTACTATAAAAGACTTCCTTTTCTATCGCCTCCGTACAAGCTCGTAATGGTAAAAATGTTCTTTCATTTCGTATTATCGGTGCAACATCAAGAACTTTCACATTACCATTAATAACAATCTCTGGCTTGCCAATTGTCAAAGATATTATCCTGTTTGCAAAAACAATATTAACGGTTTGAGTTTCTTGTATCCATTCTACCTTGCCTTGATAAGATTCACTTATAAATCTAACTGGGACATATGAACGGTCATTTTCCACAAAGACCACAACATCAGGATTTTTAGGATCAATTTGTTGTTCAATATCGTTAAAAAAAGCCTTATTACTGCCAACATACAATGCAGTATATTCCAAGTCAGTCGCTAACACAGTGTTTGAAAACAATATCATTATTATAACAAAAGCAACTAATCCTTTCAACCTACTTACCACCTTTTTTACTAAATATAACAGTTCAATTTTACAAACATCAATCTCTTATTTATAACAGTTAGTTATTCTTTCTTTTTGCTTCAACTACCATTTCTAAAAATGATTTTCCTAAAAATTTCTCTGCACCCTTCATTTTGCACATTTCAAAAAAGAAGCCGAAAAAATCGGTGACGAAAGATACCGTATCAAAGTGTTCTACGACGGTTTCGATGAAACAGAGCTTGTTATCAGAGTTTTATCCTTCGGACCTTTTGTTGAAGTAACCGAACCGCAGAATTTCAGAAATCTTATCATAGACCGCCTGAAAAGACAAAAAAATATTCAAAATAAAGAGTTGTGAGCTTGATTTTCGTCAAGTTCGCAACTTTTTTTCCGTGATTTTCCAATCGCCAAGGACTAAAATGGAGACACAAAAGCACAGACAGCAAATCATTATGATGTCACATTCAGATGGCTTTACGCGTGCTTTGTTAAAGATGCTGACAGCATTTTTTCTGAAAAGGCTCTGTTAATTCGGGGCCACCAAGGGTGAAAGCCCTTAAACGCACAGCATCTTGTTAAAGGTACTTACAGCGATTTTCTTGCACCGAGGCGGAAACCTCGTTAAAATATAGCACGGACGCAAACCGGCAAAAGTACCTTGGATATATGCAGACGGTAGTTCAGCGGTAGAATAAGAGCCTCTTAAAGCTCAGTGTCGTGGGTTCAATTCCCACTCGACTGCAAAAAAGGCACATACTGCAATCATTTTAGCTAAAGTAATTATAACTTTTTGCTCAAAAAATGTGCCTTGGGGTTCTGTTAATAATTGTCAACCACTCATACAGTTGAGGATTAACTTGCAGAGCCTGAAAGACGCTTACAGCAATACCCGACTAAGAATGCCGATGCATATTTTATACTCGGAGGTAAAGCACCAGAATGCGTCTTGGCTAACGAGAAAGATGCAAACAGCAATTTGTCCGAAATTCCTTGTCAAGCAAGCTCTGACCCGTTGCATCTTGTAAAGGTGACGACAGCAATTTTATTACTGAATGGGCTAATCCTTCAAAGATAAGCCCTATCAAAATCATGCACCTTGTTTTAAAGACACCTTCGGGTATCTTTAATCCGGAATCTGCTTATCGTTCCTGACGGCAATTGTAGCCTATTAAGGTAAACGGTAAGTGTTTTATAAAGACGCTTACAGCAAAAGTACAACGGCATTTGTTTCAACGGGAGACAGTCGGCTCATAGCCGAACGGTTTGCGGGGTTCGAATCCCTGTATGCAGTATAACAGCGTCTTGTTATAGAGAATAATCACAGCGAAAACTTGCCGAAGCTCGTTGCTCAGGACTTTTGTCTTGAAATCCGATTATTCTCTTCGTACCATCCCAAAGACACCGACAGCAACTCTTAACAGCTCTACAATTTTTAACGTACTGATAATAAGGTGTCTTGTCGTAATCAAAGGTGCTTGCAGCAATTCATCTGCTCCGAGGCGAAACTCCTCATAAAATAAAACTATGTCCGGATGCATACCGGCGAGCACCTTGTATATATGACCCGTAGCTCAGCGGCTGAGTGAAGAACTGAAAATCTTCGTGACGGTGGGTTCGACTCCCATTCGGGTCTTACCAAAAGGCACACACAGCAAATTTATTTTCGCCGATTAGCTTTCTCGTAAAAAGCAGGGTACTGAAAATACCCGCCTCAGGACTTGTTCCTGAATCAATGTGCCTTGAATTCTGATGATTATTTATGTGAAAAGGAGTGAGTTTCATGTTACAGTATCTGAAACAAGAATCAAACAAAACATTAACCGAAAACGGTGCCGCAACACTCAAAACAACTCAGTCAGACTGTCTTGACCTGTTTGCAACCGTTGGTGCAATCCGTCGCGAAAGCGATGAGGAAATTACTGCCCGTTTTATGCGAGCTTTTACTGAAGATAAGGATATTGCCATGAAGCTTCTGTTTTTTGCCCGTGATATAAGAGGCGGTCTTGGTGAGCGCAAGGTGTTCAGGGTTTGTCTTAAATGGCTCTCTTACAATGCACCTGAAACTGTACGCAAGAATCTCTCATACATAGCCGAATACGGCCGTTTTGATGATCTGCTCGTACTGTTCGGTACACCAGTGGAAAAGGATGCACTTGAGCTTATCCGTGAACAGCTTCAAAAGGATATTTATGCTATGAATAACAATAAAGAAGTATCTCTGCTCGGCAAGTGGTTGCCCTCTGTAAATGCATCCAATACTGAGACAATCAGGGCAGCTAAAAAAATAGCCCGTTACCTTCTTATGGATGACAAAACCTACCGCAAGACCTTAAGTCAGCTTCGTGCCTATATACGCATCATAGAAAATAATC
>CALCHE010000123.1 GCA_937901145.1 uncultured Clostridia bacterium | reverse complement strand
AGTCACCCAGAGCACCGCCTCGTGCATTACCCATATGCATAGGACCTGTGGGGTTAGCGGAAACGAATTCCACGTTTATTTTTTTGCCCTGACCGTAGTTGCTTCTGCCGTAGCTGGCACCTGCCTGCTTGATTTCGAAAAGGATGTCGGCATAGTAAACATCGGAGAGATAGAAGTTAATGAAGCCGGGGCCTGCGATTCTGATTTCTTTGAAGTATGTACCTTCGAGGTCGGCATTTTCCATGATAGCCTGTGCGATTTTTACGGGGGGAAGACGGAATGCTTTCGCATTTACCATAGCGGCATTTGTAGAGTAATCACCGTTATTTCTGTCGGCGGGAACCTCTACTGAAAAAGCATTTGCTTCGCCTTCGGGTAAAAGACCTTTGCTCTGAGCCTTTGCGATGGCACCGAGAACGGTCTGTCTTATCTGACTTTGTGCTTTATCTACTGTAATGGACATTAAAGTTCCTCCTGTTCGTTTCTGAATTTGGCTTTTTTTCTGGCTGTTATATCGAATTCAATGACGCCCAGAGGATTGTTTTCAATATCCGTGGCATAACTGAATCGGAGATTCGCTCCTTCGTCGGTCATTTCTGATATAATTTCTTTTCCGCACACACCCATTGAAAAGCTGCCGTAGGGTGTAACGTGGTGGGAAAGATTTCTGACATCTTTTTCGATGATCATATAGGTGGCAATACTGCCTTCGCGGTTTACCGTAACCGAGGAGTCTTTTTTTATCTGAAGCTTTGTGGTGCTTTCGGAGCCGTCCTCCTCCTGCTCGGTGTATATAAGGGTGTAACTGTCATCCTCTCCCTCTAAGTGACCGTGGGTAGTGACCTCCAAAAGATCCCTTTCTCCCTCGATTTCCTGTCGGGTTACGACGGTTACGAGATAATCTTCTTTCATCTGATTAGCCTTTCTCGTCTGAATTATAAATATACATAATATATGATAACACAGTTTATTTCAAAAATCAATTTTTTTCGTACGTTTTATTATATATATTATATATTTTTTTCATTAAGGTTGACATACATAAGGGAAAAAAGCTATAATAATCAGAGCCACATTGAATGCAGAATGCAAAAGGAAGAGTGCAGACTTGTGGTCGAGGATTTATCATATCATATTATTTATTCTTTTCTCCGCAAAAACCGGTCAGGCAGTAACAGGTAAAGAGCAGATTATAACAGCTTTTTACATTGGCGGGGAAAAGATAAATTCACAGAATAGTTTTATACGGATATAATCGGAACGGAGTGACCCGTAATTTTGCATTTTGCATTCTGCATTATGCGTTTACTGCGGGAACTTTCGTTCCGCAGAGATAAAGAGGTGCTACCATGTATTTATGCTATAAAGAACCTGCTCATATGAGCTATTACGGATGGGAAAACGAAGCTCTTCCTTTGGGTAACGGTAAAATCGGTACCAAGGTTTTCGGCGGTATAAAAACCGAGCTCATCCACTTCAATGAAAAGACATTATGGTCGGGCGGTTTGACTGTACCGGGCTTCGACGGCGGAACAGGAAAGAAAGACAAGGGCGAGGCATACAGAGAAATCCAGGCTCTTTTAGCGGCAGGAGATAATAAAACCGCTACAGCAAAGATGAAAAATTTACAGGGAGATATGACAGGCTTCGGTGCATATCAGTCCTTCGGTAATCTCTACTTTAATTTCGACGGAGCCGAAAGTGCCGACAAGTATGTGCGCGATCTTGACCTCGACACAGCTTCTGCTATGGTGTCCTATAAGGTAGAAAAGGTTTCTTATACCCGTCACTACTTCGTATCTTATCCCGATAATGTGTTTGTAGCCAGATTTCAGTGTGACAGCACAGACGAGGAAAGCACGGAAAATCCCACCTTCGGTTTCGAGTCCTATGTGGTTTCCGAGCAGAAGGGTACCGTAAAGGCGGAGGAGGACGGACTTTCTCTTTTCGGTACAGTAAAGGCTAACATCGGTCTCGAAGGCAAGGACGGAGAGGACGCCAACGGTATGAAATACGGCGGCTTCGTAAAGATTACGAGTGACGGTGACATCGAAGTCAGAGAAGACCGTATCGTGGTAAAGAATGCTACTGAAGCGGTGGTAATAATGAGTCTTGCCACAAACTATGTAAATGATTATCCGAACTTTTTCAGTGATACGGATCCTCTGCAGACAGCCAGGGAAACAGTAATGAAAGCTTCGGAAAAGACCTTCGGCGAGCTTTACAGAGCGCACATAAAGGATTACACAGAGCTTTATAACCGTGTATCCTTCTCTCTGGGTCAGGAGGAAGCAGCTGTTACTACTGACTTTATGCTTAAACGCTTCAGTAAAAAGGGTGAGAACAAAAGAAATCTTATCACCACTCTCTTCCAGTACGGCAGATATCTGCTCATAGCTTCATCACGGGACGGATCCCTTCCTGCTAACTTACAGGGCATCTGGAACGCCAAAAACAATCCCGCCTGGTGCTGCGACTATCATTTCAATGTAAATGTACAGATGAACTACTGGCCGGCTTATGTGGCTAATCTGGCGGAGACAGCACTTCCCTATATCGACTTTGTCAATTCTCTTAAAAAGCCCGGCAGAATCGTGGCTAACAGAAGTCTCGGTATAGGCGAAGATAAAGCCGACGGCACTCCCGACTATGAAAAGCCCACAGGCTTTATGTTCCACACCATGATAACTCCTCTCGGCTATGTGGGCATGGGCTCACAGTGGGAGTGGGGCTGGGCACCCACCAACGGTGCATGGGCATTACAGGGAATGTACGATTATTACCGTTTCACTCTTGACATCGAAAAACTGAAAAATGACATTTATCCCGCTATGGAGGAATGTGCTCTTATGTGGACACAGCTTCTTATCGAGGATAAAAACAGCGGTCGTCTGGTCGTTTCTCCCGGCTATTCACCTGAGCACGGACCTGTAGCTGCGGGTAATACATACGATCAGTGCATAGTATATAATCTTTATGCCGATGTGCTTCACGCTGCCAAGGAACTGACAGAGAAGGGCTTCGGCGATGCAGTTAACAGAGAAATTATCAGCACAGTAGAAAAGCAGATAACCTGTCTTAAGCCGCTTCATATAGGTAAATGGGGTCAGATAAAGGAATGGTATGACGAGGACAGCTTCTTTATGCGAGGCTACAGAACAAAGAATGTTCAGAGAAAGCACCGTCATATTTCACATCTTCTTTCTCTCTATCCCTTCAGTCAGGTTTCTCCTGACGACGAAGCACTTAAAAAGGCGGCACTTACTACTCTCGATGACCGAGGATACAAGAGCACAGGCTGGGGTCTGGCTATCCGTCTTCTGTCCTATGCACGTCTGGGTGAGGGTGACAAATGTAATCTTATCGTGGAAAATATTATGAAGGGCGCTATACTGAAAAATCTTTTCGGCACTCATCCTCCCTTCCAGATTGACGGCAACTTCGGCTTCACGGCAGGTGTGTGTGAAATGCTCGTGCAGAGTCACGGTGCTTATATCGCACTTTTACCTGCACTTCCCACCTCATGGCACGAGGGTGAAATCAAGGGTCTTATGGCAAGAGGCAATTTCGAGGTCGGTATAAAATGGGAGAACGATAAGCTTAAATCCGCTACGGTAAAATCAAATGAGGGCGGAAAATGTTCTCTTAAATACGACGGAAAAATTATGCTTGTTTACGATGAAGAGGGTAAGGAAATCGAAACAGCCTTCGAAAACGGCGTAACCTTCTTTATGACAGAGAAGGGCAAGACATATTCTTTAAGTTAAAAATTTAACCACCGTAAAGGACTTAAGTGCCGATACGGTGGTTTTTGAATGCAGAATTCAGAATGCAGAACGCAGAATTGCGGGTGAATTTTCGGAAAAAAGAAACGATACACCGCTTCTTTTAAGGATACTTTTCCGTAGGGACACGGCTTGCCGTGTCCGCTAAATTACCGCCATCTTACGGTAAACCGTAGTGGCGACCATCGGTCGGCCGCTCGCACAAAAGATTTTTCGCTCCGCTAAAAAAGACAGGCGAATTCCTGTAGGGAACGGTCTTGACCGTTCCGACTCTGAATGTTTCATTTAAACACAAACAGCAAACTGCTACAAAAACATTTATAGTTCAGAAACCTTTATGTTTTTTATGTAAAAATCACCCGCCGCAGAGGTGGGTGACCGATACCTATAGGTTTTATAAAAATCAAACCATTGTATCCGTTTCGGCTCGCGGTTACAATGGTTTATTACTTGTTCAGTTTGCTTTAGCTACAGCCTGCATAACCTTGTTAGCTACAGGTATAGCGTGAGTGTAGCCGAGACCGCCGTTTTCCAGACAGACGACGATGGCATAGGGAAGATCGTCTTTAGCGGAAAAGCCTGTGAACCAGGCGTGACTTTTTCCGTTGGATACCTCAGCAGAGCCTGTTTTGCCACACATCTGAAGTCCCGGGAATTTGCTGTCTCCGTAGTAATTTTTTACATTACTGCGAAGAAGCTTTCTTACCTTGTTTGCCGTTTCGGTGCTTAAGGTTATATTAGATGAAACGGGAGAGGTTACTGACGAAAGAAGATCGGAGGGGCTTGAAACGATGTAGGGGGTTATGGCCTGACCTTCGTTTGCTATGGCTCCCATAAACATAAGCATCTGACAGGGATTGACGAGAGTAGTGTACTGACCGATGCCTGCCCAGCCGATGTCCAGGTTCGTGCTTCCCGAAAGGCTGAAGGTACTTTTTACGGTGTTTACCTTGCCTAAAGAGATGCTTTTACCGAAGCCCAGGTCCCTTACGGTCTGAGTCAGTTTATCAGCTCCGAGCTCGATGGCCAGCTGAGCGAAAACACTGTTACAGGAAACATTGAGAGCACGCTCGAAGTTTACCTTGCCGTGAGTGCCGTTACAGATAACATCACCGTTTCCCTTGCCCTTACCGGTGGTATATTTACCCTTACAGGTAAAGGTTCTCTCATATATGTCGGGGATGTTTTCTATGGCGCAGACAGCCGTTACTACCTTGAAGGTAGAGCCGGGAGTGAAAACACCTGTCAGTGCACGGTTAATATAGATTCCGTCGTATTTTCCGCTTGTATTTGTGTCGATGTCCGTAGGCTTATTGTATACATCGTAGGTGGGAGCAGACACCATACAGACTACCTCACCTGTTTTGTAGTTGTAGACCAGAACCGTACCCTTATTGCCGTTCATAGCCTTATAGGCAGCGGCAGAAATGTCGGCGTCTATGGTCAGCTTTATGTCACAGCCTTCGTCAGAGGAGATAGTTTTGTAGATGCCGTCGATGAAGTTGTAGCCGATAAGCTCTGCCCGGTAAAGAGTCTGTATACCTGTGGAGATGAAGCCCTGAGAGTCACCGATGACGTGAAGAGTACCGAGTCGGGTATTTTTATCCTCGTGGTATACTCTTTCGTTTCTGTTGGTGGAAACGAGAGCCTCACCGTTACGGTCGTAGATGGTGCCTGCCACAGTAAGCTCACCGCCTGAATAAATGTGACTGTTTGCTCTGTTGGATGCCCATGTTCCTCCGTTGGTGTAAAAGGAGTAGAGCATCAGACCCAGTCCTGCGAAGAATGCCAGGACCAGAAAAACTACTATATATGTTCTTTTGGTTATAGTACGCAAAACGCTTTCCTCCTTAATTGGTTTTGTAAATTTTCGGATATGCTCTGACATCTGCCGCCTTGATGAAGGCGAAAAGAGCCCAGGTGCATATCATACTTGAGCCGCCCTGACTTATGAAGGGAAGAGTGACACCTGTAAGCGGCAGAAGATCCGTGATGCCGAAAATATTAAGACAGGTCTGGAAAAGTATCATAGCCGCCGCTGAGCAGGCAGAAATGGAATAGAAGGTAGAGGGAGCACTGCGTGAGGAAATCATGGCATAAATAGCTATGGAAGCAAAGGCGACCACGATGATGATGCCGATGAAAATACCAAGCTCCTCACATATCATACCGAAAACCAGGTCCGTGGTGCTGGCATAAACATTTCTCAGACAGCCGTTACCTACGCCTACACCGAAGAGACCGCCGCTGACGGAATAGATGAGAACTCGTGTCTGCTGATAGCCTCTGCCGTAAATGTCCTCCCATATGTGACGGTAGGAGGCGAATCTCGCCGCTACGTGAGGACGGAAATAAATGATAAGCAAAGCACCTAAAAGTGCGATGGCACAGATAAAAACGATAGTTCTCAGGTCACCTGAGCGCATAAAGGAAATAACGATGAAGGTGAAAAAGAATATGAGTGCGGTACCGAAATCCTTCATAAGGAAAAGCACACCTATACATCCCATAGCAAAAATGATGAACAGATATATATTTTTCGATGAAAGGAGCTTGTCAAGAGATGCGGCACCGACGAAAACGAAGGCTATTTTTACGAATTCCGAGGGCTGCAGTGAAAAGCCTCCGAAGGAAAGCCAGTTGTATGCACCGTTTATCTGTCCGACGAACATACGGATGTAAAGGAAGGATGCACCCAGGAACAAAAGAGCGAAAACTGCCAGAGGTGTTCTGACGAACATAACTCTTTTTATGTCCTGCAGATACCAGAGCAGTATGTCATAAATCAGAATACCTGCCAGAACAGTGATAAGCTGTTTAAGCATACTGTCCTTATTTACACTCGCGGTCAGACACAGTCCGATACCGCTGAGGAAAAATGCGATGAACTCCAGCTCGAAGTTTACTTTTTTGACGAAAATACGCATTACTCCCACATAAAACCATTCAAAGGAAATGTAAAAGAGCAGCTGCAGAAGTATACCGAAATATACCTTTCCGTCACTGAAAACCACAGGGATAAATGAAACGAGCTGAAAGACCGTGAGCATAGTAAGAATAAAGGCACGGTCAACATATCTGAATTTACGGCGTATTCTGTCTCCGCCTGTTACAGTAGAGGCGGCAAGACCTTTTTCTAATCTTTTTTTACGTGTCATTGTCTGCCTCCTTCATAAAAGAGTCTTTCGTCACCCAGAGCGATTACATCACCGCTGAAAAGAAGCTGAGGTGATGTGATGAGCTTACCGTTAAGGTAGGTGCCCTTATTGCCTGAGCAGTCCTTGATTGCCCAGCCGTCCTCATAAAGAATGAGCAAAGCGTGTTTTTTCGCTACCTGATTTGAGGAAAGTCTGATGTCGCAGCGGCCTTTGCCTACGGTGACCTCATTTCCGCAGAGGATGAAGGCTTCGCCTGTGTCCTTATTGATGATTTTCGGCTGTGATGATTTAGGCTTGTGTGAGCTTCTCGAGGGAGCTTCTACGGTGTAGGAGCCTGATTCCTCGCTGTGACGGTCAATATCATAAAGGGGAGCTTCTGCTTTTGCGGAGGGCGGTGTCTGTTTTCCTGATTTCTTTTTTCTTTTTCCGACCTTCTGCACGGGGTCATCGGCTACCTCAAATCTGAGCCTGATGTTACCCAGAGTGATAATGTCACCGTCAGCAACGGTTGCTTTTGCTTCTACACGGGTGCCGTTTATTTTTATTATGCCCGAGGAATTTTTTCTTCCTGAGCGCGAAGAGTCAGCACCGTCCTTTTTTCTCGAACGGACATAATTTATGTTATGGATATACCAGCCGTCGATTCTGCGGGTGAAAACAGCGTGGGTACGTGCCACATTGTCGTAGCTGAGAGTTATGTCACAGCTGGCACCTCTGCCGATGGAGGTCTCCCACATATTAAGTCCGTATCTTTCGCCACTGAGCATATCGATGATGTAGCCGTAGGTTTTTTCTTTGGGATGACCGAGCCACAGAGATAGAATACATTTGATTATTATAATAAGAGTTATGGCAGGAAGAATAAATCTCGAAATAGCTGTAATGAACTGCATAACCGCCCTCCTGAGAAAATATTTATACACAATAATGATATTATGGTTCTTCACTTTTGTCAACTTATTTCGGAAAATAAAAAGCAGACTGTCACCTGTTACAGTGACAGCCTGTGTAAAAATTCAGCTTACTGTCCGACACCGAAGATGCGGAGAATGTAATCAAAGAGAGAGGTGAAGAAATTCACTATCTTGTCCCAGAGGGAAAGATTAACTTCCTCCTGAACGGGAATGTCATAACCGGGAAGAGTGGGGTTATTGTCTGCGGGAAGCTCATCTGTAGTGAAATAGAGAAGAACTGAGCTTCCGAGTGCAGAAACGAAAATGTCGATACCCTTGATTCTGGAAACTGCGTCGCCTGCATACTGTGTCAGAGCGTCTACCTTTCCTTCTAATTTGAAGAATGAAGCAAGATAGTTAAGCAGGGTAGCATAGTCCTCAGCTGTAACATCAGCCAGAAGCTGATTGAGAATTGCTGTGAGAGAAGCTGTGAGGAGAACATACTCAGCACTGAAAAGGCCGAAGTTTTCATCACCCTTTACATACTGCTGGTAGAAAAATATTGCAAGCTCTCTGAAGGAACCGATGTCTGTTTCGGGGAAATCAAGACCGAGCTTTTTAGCATGCTTTTCGAGATTTTCCTTGCCCTGAGCATCGCCGGTATACATGGGCATATTAATAAGCTCTGCGAAACGGGGAAGAACTTTGTCGATAACATCGCATACCTCGGGATTGGCTTCCTCGTCGATTTTGAGAAGAGATTTGATTTTTGAAGCGCTGAGGTAATCGTCAAAAACGGAATTGAGACCGTGGTTAGCACATTCGAGAGCATAAGCCTGGAAATCCTCTGTGGCAAGCTTATAGCAATTGTCAGAGATAATACCTTCCTTTGAAGACATATCTACAGCTTCGATTTTTTCGGTTCTGATTTTTACTTCGTCACCGAAGGTTACTGTTCTGTAGGGAAGGGGATAGAGATTAAGGGATGCTGTGAGAACATCATAGATTGTGACACCGTTTGAGCCTGTGTAGGCTTTGACATCGTGGGAGTGGGTATGACCTGTGAAATTATATTTTACATTGTACTGTGCATAAAGCTCGGGAAGACCGATCTCGCTGCTTACGAAAGCACCTGGGTGTAACATTTCACCGAAGATGAAATGGTCGAGCATATTGTGGTGCATCATAGAGATGAGCTTTTTGCCGTCCTTCTGAGCTTTTTTAGCCTGCTCTTCGATCCAGACTTTTCTTTCCTCGTCGATACCTGAACCGCCGTCTCCGGGCTTACAGCTGTCGACAGCTAAAAGTCTGTAGTCACCTTCGAGCTCTGCTACATAAGAAGCGGAGTTCGGATCCTTTGCGATAGCTTCACTGTATCCGAAGTTTGCATAATATTCTGCAAACTGTGCGGGAGTTGTCTTATCTTTACCGTAATAGTCGTGATTTCCGGGAACTACATAGATGCGCTTGCCTGTTGCAGCTTCGAAATCATTGAGATATTTTGAGAATGCTGCGTGCTCTTCCTTTGTGCCGTGGTCGACAAGGTCGCCGGGAATGAGAAGAATTTTACTTTCACTCTGTCTGAACTCCTCGAAGAAGGTGTCGATGATAATGAGTGACTCTATCCAGAGCTGGCCGTTTCCGGGAACGTGGGAATAGTCTTCGTTTTTGTAGTCTGTTCCGCTGTAGTTTCCGTAAGAAAGATTGTAATGAAGGTCGTTTGCTACGGTGATGGTAAGTTCTTCCTTTTCAGCTGCCGAAACACCGACGGAAACCATCGAGAAAAGCATAAGAACTGAAAGAAGAATGGAAATTGCTTTTTTCATTTTATTCTGCTCCTTTTGTTTTATTTTTAAATGCACTCGACTGCTTTTTTCTCGCAGTCAAGACCTTTAACATAGGTTTCGAGGAATCGGCTGAAGCCTTCTGCCGTTTCTCTGTCGGGCTCTGCTGTTACACATTCAGCTGAAGCGAAAACCTCTTTTTCGAGGAATTCATCGAGAGTCATATCAGCACTCTTAAGTGAATAGAGAGCCAGGAGAGCCATACCGTAGGGGCCGCCTTCACCGGCTGTCTTCATAACGGAAACGGGAGTTCCGAGAGCAGAGGCTGTATATTTCTGCCCTACGCCGGGATAGATGTAGTAGCCGCCGTGGCCGTAAAGCTTATCTGTCTGAACATTTTCGTTTTTGAACAGGAGGTCAAGACCTATCTTGAGCGAAGCCATAGCAGAGTAAAGCTGTGTGCGGAAGAAGTTGCCCAGGTTCATTTTGCTGTCGGGTGTACGCATAAAGAGGGGTCTGCCCTCGTCAAGACCTGTAACAGGCTCACCCGAATAGTAGTTATAGGAAAGAAGTCCGCCGCAGTCAGCATCACCCTCGAGAGATTTTTCGTACATCATATCGAAAATTTTACCCTTTGATACATCCATACCGAGAGCCAGTGCGAATTCGTGGAAGAGACTGCCCCAGGCATTTATGTCGCTTGTGCAGTTGTTACAGTGTACCATAGCCACGGGCTTACCTGTGGGAGTGGTAACCATATCTATTTCGGGATAAACTCTGCTTAAACTCTTTTCGAGAACAAGCATAGCGAATACAGATGTACCTGCAGAGATATTACCTGTTCTTTCACTGATGGAATTGGTGGCGGTCATACCCGTGCCGGCATCACCCTCAGCGGGTGCGAAGGGAACACCTGCACCGAATTCTCCGCTTTCGTCGAGAAGAAATGCGCCTGTTTCTGTGAGACAGCCTGCATTTTCACCTGCCACGAGAACCTTCGGCAGAATGTCACGGAGCTTTTTGGTAAAGCCCTTTTCAGCAGTCATTTCGTCGAATTTTTCCATCATCTTTTCATCGTAGTCGTTTACGGTGCTGTCGATGGGGAAAATACCCGAGGCTTCACCGACACCTACGGCATTTACACCTGTGAGCATATAATGAACATAGCCGGCGAGAGTGGTTACATAAGCGATTTCGGGGACATGGTCCTCACCGTTTAAGATAGCCTGATAAATGTGTGAGGCCGTCCATCTCTGGGGAATATTAAAGCCGAGAGCCTCTGTGAGAGCCTCTGATGCTTCGCCTGTGGTGGTGTTTCTCCAGGTACGGAAGGGAGTGAGAAGCTTGCCTTCCTTATCGAAGGCTAAATAGCCGTGCATCATGGCAGAAATACCCATAGCACCTACAGTGGTGAGACCGCAGCCGTATTTTTCCTTTACATCTGCCTTAAGCTTAGCGAAGCATGAAAGAAGAGCGGTGTGGACATCATCGAGTGAATATGTCCAGTAGCCGTTTTCTAATTTATTCTCCCATTCGTGACTGCCCGAAGCGAGAGGGAGAGCATCCTCACCGATAAGAACTGCCTTTACTCTGGTAGAGCCGAGTTCGATACCTAAAGCGGTTTTTCCTTCGGTAATCATTAGTTTTTTATCCATAGCTTACCTCATCTGTAAAAAACGCTGCCGAGCTTAAGCTCTTTTCTGAAGTCAGCGATGTTTGTGTTTTTACCGATAACTACTGATTCGATGCCCATAGCATCTGCCCAGTCGCACATCTGCTTTGATGTAAGGTCGTAGCTGAAGGCTGTGTGGTGAGCACCGCCTGCGATGAGCCATGCCTCGACACCTGTGTAGAAATCGGGTCTGGGTACCCAGAAGTTAGTAGCCGTGGGAAGTGAGGGCATTTCCTTTTCTGTCTTTATGCAGTCAACCTCGTTGATGATGAGACGGAAGCGGTTACCGAGATCGACCAGTGAGCAGGCGATACCTTCACCTTCCTTTGAGGTGAATACGAGTCTGGCGGGGTCTTCTCTTTCACCCATGGAAAGAGGCTTACATTTGATGCCGATTTTACCGTCAGCGATGGAGGGGCAGATTTCGAGCATATGAGCCTGAAGAATACCCTCCTTACCGGGAACAAGATTGTATGTATAGTCCTCGAGCATAGAGGTACCCTTGGCGCCATCCATACCCTCGGTCATAATCTTCATAAGACGTACCATAGCAGCTACCTTCCAGTCGCCCTCGGCACCGAAGCCGTAGCCCTTTTCCATAAGTCTCTGGATAGCGAGCCCGGGAAGCTGTCTGAGAGCACCGAGATCACCGAAGTGAGTTACGATAGCCTGATAGTTTTTCTCTTTCAGGAAGCGTTCGAAGCCGAGCTCGATCTGAGCCTGTACCTCTACGTGACGGCGGAACTCTGCAGGATCTCTGCCCTCGAGAATGATGTCATATTTTTCGTAGTATTCGTCGGTGAGAGCCTTAACATCGGAGACGGAAACTGCGTATACGCTTTCTGCGATTTCGTTTACGGGATAAGCGTCGATTTCCCAGCCGAACTTAAGCTGAGCCTCTACCTTGTCACCCTCAGTAACGGCTACGTTTCTCATATTGTCTGCCACTCTCATAACTCTGATGTGGCTGCTTTCTGCGATACCTACGGCAGTTCTCATCCAGGCAGCGATTCTTTCTTTGACAGCCTTAAGAGACCAGTGACCTACTACCGTTTCTCTTTCGATGCCCATTCTGGAGAGAATGTGAGCATATTCTCTGTCACCGTGTGCGGACTGGTTTTCGTTCATAAAGTCCATATCGATGGTGTCGTAGGGGATTTCCTCATTGAACTGTGTATGTAAATGAAGGAGAGGCTTTCTGTATTCCTGATGGCCTAAAATCCAGCTTTTAGCGGGAGAGAAGGTATGCATCCAGGTGATGACACCGGCACAGCTCTCGTCTACATTTGCCTCGTTAAAAGTTTTTCTGATAAGCTCATTTGTGATAAGGGTGGGCTTCCATATTACTTCGTAAGGAAGGATACCGCTTTTATTGAGCTCTTCTACGATAATCTTTGAGTGTTCTGCCACGTTGCGGAGACATTCGTCACCGTAAAGATCCTGTGATCCTGTGCAGAACCAGAATTTATATGCTTTCATTTTTATTTCCTCCTCGGATATAATTCTACAGAATAATAATAACATTTAAAAGCTGTCAATGTCAATAAGACATATAAAGAAAAATATGGTGTTTTGTTAGATATGCCTCTTTTGATGTCTACATTAAGAATTCAATCTACAGATATGAATGAAGTTTTTAGCTCTAATTTAGGTCCTGAGGATAGAAAGCGAACTGCTAGGAAAATGCCAGTTGATGAATATGATTATTATTATGATTGGTCTGATTATAAAGTAAGTAAAGATAATAGTGAACATGATATGGAAATTTTAGCGCAAAGAATGGTTGTAGTATCTGATTATGTTGATGCACAATCTTGTGATGAACCAATAGATAATAAGTGCTATAAGGTTGATACAGATAAATATAAGGAATTTTTAAAGGAATTTTTAGAAAAAAAATATTTTGTTAAAGGTGAGAGTTCTTTATCGCAAAACGAAATTACTCAAAATTCCACTAATTCCGAAAAATCTTCAATGGCTGAAGTTATGGTAAGTATAGCTAATCAAGAATATATATTAAATAATGGAAAAAAAGGTGGAAAAATCGTTGTACCCTACCTCGCGTGAGATCTCTGCCACCGATTTTTCACTCGTGAGCAAAAGATGCTCGGCAAGCGTCAGGCGCTCTTTTAACAGATACTGATAGGGCGTGATACCGAATTCCTTTTTGAAAAGACGTATGGTGTAATCCTCCGAATAGCCGTAACGCTCCGCAATTTTAGCAAGTGACAAAGGACTGCGGCACTCGGCGGAGATCATACGCTGAATGTCCTTGGCAATCAAGGTGCGCGTGTTTTCGGGTACGACCTGATGCTCGATCTCGGCAAGAAGCTCGTACATCAGCCCGTTCAAGGCGAAAAATCCGCTCTCGTGAGCAAGATAAC
>CALCHE010000122.1 GCA_937901145.1 uncultured Clostridia bacterium | reverse complement strand
TCGTCGAGCTTTTCTCTCAGAAGTCTTTTATATTCCATAAAAGGACTTTCGTAAATAAGATTAAGTCTCACATAATCGAATATTTCTCTGCCTGTCATAATTGAGACATCACTGCCGAGGGATAGCTGATTTCTAACATCCGTCGAGCTGCATTCATAAGGCTCAATGTCAGCAATTATTATCTCACTTTCAGTAAGTCTGAGCACCTTTTCCGAATAGGTAATAAGCTCATCATAAGCAACCTTATCTTCTCTGGTCGCTACACAGAGAGTAACCATCGAAAGTATATCTTCATAGCGGAACCAGGTGTGAAAGCTCAAAAGCATATCCGAGCCGATAATCAGAAACAGTTCGTCGTCGAGGAATTTTCTCTTAAGCTCCAGAAGCGTATCATAGGTAAAGCTTTTTCCCTGACGGTTAATTTCCATATCACTTACGGTAAAAAACTCCTCAGCGAACATCATTTCACACATTCTTATCCTGTGTTCACCGCTCGCGAGGTCTTTTCCCTCTTTATGCGGAGGTGTAAAGGTAGGAATAATTAAAATACTGTCAAGGTCAGCCTTATTTTTCATTTCAAGAGCTAATTTTTTGTGCCCCTTATGCGGCGGGTTAAAGGTACCTCCGAAAATACCGATACGCATTATTTATCAGCCTTTCTTTGCGCCTTTGAATGCGATTTTCTTATTCTTTTCTTTTTTTAAGGCGAGCTGCTTTTCTCTCTGAAGCTTAGCAGCCTTTTTCTTATTTTTTTCCTTCTGTAAAGCCTTTTCCTTAAGCTCGGGGCTTTCTCTCCAGAGAACGATTACACCGCCGATAACCTGGATAACCTCAGCTCCTGTGGCAGCGGCAAGCTCGTCAGCAGTCTGTCTGGGTGTGATGGGTGAAGACTCTAAAAGCACCTTTACCTTGATAAGCTCACGTGCTCTGAGTGCATCGTCTGTCTGTTTTATGAGAGCATCGGACATACCGCCTTTACCTACCTGAAAAAGAGGCTCGAGGTGGTTTGCCTGTGCTCTGAATGCTGCTCTTTCTTTACCTGTCATTTAGTTTGCTCCTTAATTTATATCTGATATTATCTTAATTTTTCTTCAAGCACCTTAAGTGCATTACCTCGGTGGCTGATAGCATCCTTTTCCTCAGCTGACATTTCTGCAAGGCTCTTATCCCCTACCATAAAGACGGGATCATAGCCAAAGCCGTTTATACCCTTCTTTTCGTAGCCTATCATACCGTGACATTTACCCTCAGCGGTAATTTCCTTACCGTCAGGGAAGCTCACACAGATAGCACAGGCGAAATATGCCGTTCTTTTTTCGTCCGCTACTCCGTCAAGATTCTCTAAAAGCTTAACGATATTACCTTCATCGTCACCGTGAACTCCGCTGTAGCGTGCCGAATAAACTCCCGGCTCACCGCCAAGAGCATCCACACACAGACCGCTGTCATCTGCTATGCAAATCAGACCGCTTTCCTTACATCCGCTTTCGGCTTTTATGCGAGCGTTTTCCATAAAGGTAGTACCCGTTTCTTCCACATCTGTAAGCTCGATGCCGATGTCTGTGTCTGTAACTACCTCGTAGCCCATAGGTGAAAGAATGCGTGCCATTTCAGTAAGCTTATGCTTATTATGGGTGGCTATAAGAATTTTCATTCTCATTCCTCCTCCACACTTGATGTGTCTTCAAAGAGAGCCTTTGCGAATACCTTGGGATTGAAGGGCTGTAAATCGTCAATCTGCTCACCGACACCGATGAATTTAACGGGAAGCTTCAGTTCATTTTTGATAGCAAGAACAACACCGCCTCGTGCAGTACCGTCAAGCTTGGTAAGTGCGATACCTGTAAGCTCGGCTACATTCATAAATTCCTTAGCCTGACTTACTGCGTTCTGACCTGTGGTAGCGTCGAGAACGAGGAGAATTTCACGGTCAGCATAAGGAAGCTCCTTCTCTACTACACGGTAAATTTTGGCAAGCTCGTCCATAAGGTTTTTCTTGTTATGAAGTCGGCCTGCTGTGTCACAGATAATGATGTCACAGTCACGGGAAATGCCTGCGCTGATGGTGTCGTAAACTACGGCGGCAGGGTCTGCGCCCTCCTTATGCTTAACGATGTCAACACCCGCTCTGTCAGCCCATACCTCTAACTGCTCGATAGCAGCAGCACGGAAGGTATCAGCGGCACCAAGGATAACCTTTTTGCCCTCTTTTTTATACATAGCGGCTAATTTACCGATAGTCGTTGTTTTACCCACACCGTTTACGCCGATTACGAGAATAACGGAAGGAATGGTGATAAGTCCCATATCCTCACCGCCGTCAATCATATCAGCTACGATGTCAGCGATAATCATTTTTGCGTGCTTCGGGTTACGAACCTCGTTTTTATTTACTCTCTTACGGAGCTCTTCTACTATATCTGTAGCGGTTTTAAAGCCGACATCACCCATAATGAGTGCTTCTTCGAGATCATCAAACAGGTCGTCGGTGATTTCCTCGTAGGCACCGAGAACATCCTCGATTCTGCCTGTCATACCCTCTCTGGTCTTTTTAAGTCCGAATCCGAACTTTTTAAAAATACCCATTTATATTCCTCCTTATTCGGTTATACCTAATGATTTTGCAAGCTCTGCCGTCTTAAGCTCCAGAAGCTTAGATACGCCCTGCTCCTGCATAGTGATACCGTAAAGCATATCAGCCTCTTCCATAGTACCGCGACGGTGAGTGATGAGAATGAACTGTGTGTTTTCAGTCATTCGTCTTACATACTGAGCGTACCTGGTAACATTAACATCGTCCAGAGCCGCCTCAACCTCGTCAAAGATACAGAAGGGTGCGGGATTGACCTTCATAATCGCGAATAGAAGCGCAATAGCTGAAAGGCCCTTTTCACCGCCTGAGAGTGAGTCTAAACGCTTAACATTTTTACCGGGTGGCTGCAATTTTATATCTATGTTACTTTCGAGTACATCGGTGGGGTCTTCCAGTATAAGCTCTGCCTTACCGCCTCCGAAAAGCTCACAGAAGGTTTCATTGAAATTATGGTTTATTTTAGTGAACTGCTCTCTGAACTGAGTGGACATTTTATCCGTAAGCTCACCGATAAGACGGATAAGCTCCTTTTTGCTCTTTTCTACATCCCCTACCTGAGTTGACATAAATTCGTAGCGTTCACTGACTTCTTTATATTCCTCGATAGCACCCACATTGACTGAGCCGAGTGCTCTGATGGAGCCTTTGATTTCGTGAAGTCGCTTCTGAGCACCCTTAGGATCCTCGGGACGTTCCGCTACTGCCTCAGCTTCACGCTTCGTAAGCTGATACTCGTCGTAAAGTTTACCTAAGGTATCCTCATAATCCTTGCTCATCGTCTCTTTTCTTTCCTCGAGACGGGCAAGTTCACCGCTGATTTTTTCTCTTTCTGCCGTCTTGGCTCTTTCGCTTACACGAAGCTTTGAGGAGCGTTCCTCCTCCTCGCTTCTGTTTCTTTGCAGAGAAATGATTTCCTGCTTAGACCTTTCGGTTTCGAGGTGAATGTTTTCGGCAAGAAGTGATAATGCTTCGATTTCCTTTTCTATTTCGCTGTTTCTTACCTTTATAGCTTCGATTTCACTGTCAAGCTGTTTGTCTCTGTCCTCGTGGTCGATAAGTCTTGCCTTAAGGAAGTTAAGTGCCTGTGTACGTGCTGAAAGATCCTTATCAGCACCGTGAATATCCATATTGAGTCTGGAAATAGCAGAGGTGATTTCTTCTCTCCTTTCGGAAAGCTCGTTTCTCTTTCTGCCGAGAGCCTCACCCTCTGATTCTTTGTCTTCGATAGCTTTGGTAAGCTCCTTAACCTTTTGATTTGCTTCATCACAGGAAGCCTGTATGCGCGCAATTCGTTCATCAGCACTGTTCTTTTCGCCCGTAAGCTCATCCACACCGCTTTTTGCTGTGTAGAACTGCTCACAGATAAGGTTGAACTGTCCCTCGAGACGGATTTTTTCCTCCTGAGCGGCCAGAAGACTTACCTTTTCGATTTCAAGCTCACGGCTGATATGTGCAAGCTCCTCATCAAGCTTTTCATACTGAGTCTGAAGATCGGAAACAGTTTCATTAAGAAGCTTTTCCTTTTCCTTCAACTTTTCGATTTCGTTACCTCGTGAAAGAATACCGATATTCTGTATAGCTGAACCGCCTGTCATGGAACCACCGGGATTTACCACCTGACCGTCTAAGGTTACGATTTTAAAACGGTGAGAATATTTTTTGCCGATAGCTATGGCACAGCTTAAATCCTCAGCAATAACGGTTTTGCCTAAAAGTGACGATATGATTTCCGCGTATTTTTCATCGTAGGACAGAAGATTGGTAGCTATGTCGATATAACCGTAACAGTCGTCAAGACCGTCCTCCTGCAGGCTCTTACCCTTTACGGAAGAAACAGGCTGGAAGGTTGCTCGACCGGCATTTGAGCTTTTAAGGTAATTGATAGCCGCCTTAGCATCGTTTTCAGTTTCGGTAACGATGTTCTGTACTGCATTACCGAGAGCGGTTTCGATGGCTACGGCATATTCCTCTTTAACGGAAATAAGCTGTGAAAGTGTGCCGTGAATACCTCTGAGAGCACCTTTTTCGCTTTCCTTGATAACCTTTTTAACTGCACCCGAATAGCCCTCCATACTCTTTTCGAGTTCTTCGAGCATTTTAATTTTTGAGGTGACACGCTGAGCCTCAAAGGCTTTTTCATCAAGCTCTTTTTTCAGCGTATCAGCCTTAGCATCCTTTTTTTTAAATCTTAAGGTATAGCCTTCTACAGAGTTTGTAAGCTCACCGATTTCCTTTTCGCAGTCAGAAAGAGCCTTTTCACTTCTTCTTTTTTCGGCACTTAAGCCGTCAACAGTTTCCTGTCTCTGCGAAATAAGTGAATCAATAACCTCAACTCTTGCCTTGATTTCACCGATAGAGGAAAGTGCAGTAGAAACAGAAACACGGCAGTCAGCAAGCTCTTTGGTAAGAAGTGCTATAGTATGTGAAATTTCATTGGACTCGTCAATGAGAGAGCCACCCTCACTCTGCATTCTGTCAAGCTCAGAGTTAACCTTCGCAAGCTCGGCAGTTTTTTCCTCACGGATATTTTTTATCTGCTGAATGAGCTTTTCCTCGTTTTCGATTTCCTTAAGAAGCTGATTCTGACTGCTTTCAGAGTCATATCTGTCACGGGAAATTCTCTCAATAGTTTCATTATTATGCGCAATAGAATTTCTGAGAACCGCCTGTTCACTTCCGGCACCCGCAGCCTTTTCCTCTAAAAGAGAAATTCCCTGACGGATTTCATCGATTTTGATATTTATATTCTGTGTGTCGGCTATACTTTTTTCTATCATTCGCTCGATTTCGGAAAGCTCTTCCTCAGTCTGTGCGTAATGACCCGAAGCTATCGTGATGTTATCCTCCTGTTTGCGGAGCTCATCACGGATTTTATCGATATTATAAAGCCATAAGCCAATTTCAAGTTCTTTCTTTTCTTCTGCCAAAACGAGGAATTTCTGAGCCTTTTCACTCTGATGCTTCAAAGGTCCGATTCTTCCCTCCAGCTCAGTGAGAATATCTCTCAGGCGTACAAGATTATCTTCAGCCTGTCCGAGCTTTTTCAGCGAATCGTTTCTTCTGTAGCGATAGGACGAAATACCGGCCGCTTCCTCAAACATTTCACGGCATTCCTTACCTTTACCGCTTACCATATCGGCGATTTTACCCTGGCTGACCATAGAATAACCGTCTCTGCCGAGACCTGTATCCATAAACAGCTCATGAACGTCCTTAAGACGGACATTTACGCCGTTGATTTTATATTCACTTTCACCTGAGCGGTAATATCTTCTGGTTACTGCAACCTCGTCCGTATCGGCACCCTTTATGCTTCTGTCCTTATTATCCAGTCGCAGAGTTACCTGTGCGAAGCCGTGGGCTTTACGGATTTTAGTACCGTCGAAGATAACATCCTCCATTTTTGAGCCGCGCAGAGACTTACTCGACTGCTCACCGAGTACCCATCTGACAGCATCGGAGATGTTACTTTTACCGCTTCCGTTAGGGCCGACTACTGCCGTGATACCCTTACCGAAGGTGAGAACGGTTTTTTCAGGGAACGATTTGAATCCCTGCATTTCAAGTGATGTTAATATCATTCTGTTAACCTCACACTTACTTCATATTTTTTTAACTCATTGTTTCCTGTGAATTTCGCTGTATATCCCATAGCGGAAAGCTCATTGATATTTGATTTTTTCTGACCTGACGCCATCGAAATATATTTGCTTCCCACTGTAATTTCGATTTTTCCTGTATCAAGATTATTTTTTTTAATTTCTTCTTTGATTTTACCGATGTAAATTCTGCTCTCTGCCAACTCTCTGAAAGCGGGGTGATATGCGCCTGCCACGAAGCCTTCCTCCACATTACCGCCCGAATGAAGTCCGAGCCTTATTACTCTGATGTCAGCCTCGTGAAACATCAGCAGAAGCTCTGCACAAAGCTCTGCCGCTTCGTCAGTAGTCTGCGGCAGATACCTTCCCTCTTCATAAAGAGAAGCAAGGTGTGTATTTTCCAGCACTACCGTCGGATAAATTCTGGCCGTATCAGGGTCAAGAGAAATAAGTCTGCGAGCAGTTTCGATGGATTTTTCCTTCGTATCACCGTAAAGACCTGTCATCATCTGAACTCCGAACTCAAAGCCGAATTCCTTTATCAGAGCGGCCGATTTAACCACATCAGCCGATGTATGACCTCTTTCGTTTAGTGAAAGAACCTCATCGTCCATACTCTGACAGCCAAGCTCGATGGAGGTGACTCCGTAATCCTTTAAAAGAGTAAGAATTTCTGCATCGATACAGTCAGGACGGGTAGAAATTCTTATTCCTTTAAAAAGACCTTTATCCACATACTCTTTACCTTTTTCGAGTAAAGAGATCATATAATTTCTTTCTATCGCTGTAAAGCTACCGCCGAAAAAAGCTATTTCACCGTCGCCGCATTCCGATGTGGAAAGAGCCGTTTCCACAGCCTTTTCGATATCCGCGACAGTCAGCGGGCGTGTTTTGCCTGAAATAGTTTTCTGATTACAGAAGCTGCATCTGTGGGGACAGCCTTCATCAGGCACAAATAAAGCTACGTTTATATGCTTCAAAACTTCACACCCATAAGCTCGAGAGCCTGCTTTGCAGCCTGCTGTTCGGCTATTTTTTTGCTTTTACCCTTACCGCATCCGATAGTGTTACTGTTAAGATAAACCTCGACCTCGAAACGTTTGTCGTGGTCGGGACCGCTTTCGGCTACTACGGCATATGAAAGATGTTCATCGGGATTTTTCTGTATGATTTCCTGTAAAACAGTCTTATAATCCACAAAGGAAAGCTGTTCATTTGCCGCTTTTTTAACGAAGTCGAGAACAAATCTTCTCGCATTGTCGAGTCCGCCGTCAAGATAAATGGCTCCGATTACCGCTTCGAAAGCATCGGCTAAAATCGAAGCACGCTTTCTTCCGCCCATTCTTTCTTCGCCTCTGCCGAGATAAATATATTTACCGAGATCAATTTCCTTAGCAAAGCCGTGAAGGGATTTTTCACAGGCACAGGCAGCTCTTTTTTTGGTCATTTCACCCTCGGGAAGATGGTTGAGATTATGATAAAAATACTCAGCTGTGATTATTCCGAGAACGGAGTCGCCTAAAAATTCCAGTCTCTCATTACAGTCACCCGATAAATGCTTTTCGTTAGCGTAGGAAGAATGGGTAAGTGCTGTTTCCAGAAGACCTTTATTTTTAAACTCATATCCGATTACTTTTTCAAAAGCCTCTAAGCTCACTTTTTATCCCCTCCGTTCAGGCAATTTTCAAAATCTGCAAGCCCTCTGAGAGAGAGAGCCATATATCGTTCTTTTTTATCTCTGATTTTCGGCTCAATGGGTGGCAGAACACCGAAATTAGCTCCCATCGGCTGAAAGTTCGTTACTGTAGGATCGCTTATATATCTGCTGAGTGCACCGATCATAGTGGTTTCGGGAAGAATCACTCTTTCTTCACCTTTAAGGAATCTTACCATATTGATACCTGCCATTATACCTGAGGCGGCCGATTCCATATAGCCCTCGACACCGGTTATCTGACCTGCGAAGAAAAGAGACGGTCTTTCTCTGAAGCTGAAATCACCGTTCAGAAGTCTCGGCGAATCGATAAAGGTGTTTCTGTGCATCACACCGTAGCGGATAAATTCGGCATTTTTCAGTGCAGGAATCATGGAGAAAACTCTTTTCTGCTCACCGAATTTTAGATTAGTCTGAAAGCCGACAAGGTTAAAAAGAGTACCCTTGCTGTTTTCCTTGCGAAGCTGAAGCACAGCCCATGGGCGGTGACCTGTTCTCGGGTCACGTAGACCTACAGGCTTAAGAGGACCGAAACGCATTGTGTCTTTACCTCTCGAAGCCATAACCTCGATAGGCATACATCCCTCGTAGACATCCTTTCTTTTATCAAAGGAGTGGATATCCGCACTTTCAGCATTTATAAGAGCATCATAAAATGCTTCATATTCCTCTTTATTCATCGGACAGTTTATGTAGTCATCCTCACCGCCTCTTTCGTATCTCGAGGCACAGAAGGCACTGTCCATATCGATACTGTCAAGAGTGACAATAGGCGCCGCCGCGTCGAAAAAATGAAGTCCGCTTCCGCATATTTCAGCGATTTTTTCACTTAAGGCATCACTGGCAAGAGGTCCTGCGGCAATAATCACATTACCGTCAGGTATTTCGGTAACCTCTTCATTTATAACGGTAATGTTCGGATGTGAGGTGATTTTTTCAGTGATGAGACGGGAAAATTCATCCCTGTCCACAGCTAAAGCACCGCCTGCGGGAACCTTGCATTCATAGGCACACTCTATGCAAACGGAACCGAGTCTGCGCATTTCCTCCTTTAAAAGACCTGCAGCAGATTCCACTCGCTCAGCCTTCAGCGAATTAGAGCATACGAGCTCAGCAAAGGTCGGCTTTTTATGAGCGGGAGAAAATTTCACCGGCTTCATTTCATAAAGTTCTGTTTTTATGCCTGCATTTGCCAAATGCCACGCCGCTTCTACACCTGCGAGACCTGCGCCTATAACTTTTACTGCTTCACCGCTCATCTTTTCACCACCTTTTTATCTGAATTTTTCTTCATTATTCACCCTTTTTCTTGCGGGTTGCTTTAGCTGAGTAACCGCACTTTTCGTCCAGACAGTTAAGCATACCGCCCTTTGCTTTAAAAAGTGATTTACCGCATTTGGGACATTTTTCGTTTGTTGGCTTATCCCAGGTCATAAAGTTACATTCAGGCCATTTGTCACAGCCGAAGAAGGTGTAGCCCTTCTTTGATTTCTTAGAAATAACCTTGCCGCCGCAAACGGGACAGGTAGCATCGGTTTCGATTACATAGGGCTTGGTTGTTTTACATTCGGGGTAAGCGGGACAAGCAAGGAACTTACCGAAGCGACCCACCTTTATAACCATCATTCTGCCGCATTTCTCACAGGGAATATCGGTTTCATCTTCTTTCAGCTGAATCTTTACACCATCCATTTCGGACTTTGCCTTCTGCAGAGTTTCCTCGAAATCACCGTAAAATTCGTGAAGCATTTTAATGTAGTCCTGAGCACCCTCACCTACACGGTCGAGGTCACTTTCGAGCTGAGCGGTAAATTTGACATTTACGATGTTTTTGAACTTCTCTTTGAGAAGATTTACTATAGCCTCACCAAGCTCGGTCGGTACAAGCTGTTTTGATTTTCTCACCACATACTCACGCTTTACGATGGTGGAAATAATGGTAGCATAGGTACTCGGTCTGCCCACACCGTTTTCTTCGAGAGTTTTGATAAGTGACTCTTCCGTATATCTTGCGGGAGGCTGAGTGAAATGCTGCTCTTTATCGAGCGCTTTAAGCTTAAGGTCATCACCGTCAGCAAGACCGTCGGGAAGCTTTGATTTGTCTTCGTCCTTGTCACCGAGGTCATAAAGAGCGGTAAAGCCGTCAAATTTAACTGAATAACCGCTTGCAGTGAAAAGGCAGTATTTATCCTCGCTGTCCTTGACGCCCTTGATTTCTATTTTCTGAGTGTTCTGCACACAGGAAGCCATAAGAGAAGCCACGAAGCGGTTCCAGATAAGAGTGTAAAGCTTGTGCTGCTCAGCTGTAAGACTGTCTTTGACCTTAGCAGGGGTAAGAGAGACAGTGGAAGGTCTGATAGCCTCGTGACCGTCCTGAGCGTTGCTTCTTGACTTGTAGTATCGGGGTTTTTCGGGAAGATATTTAGCGCCATAGTTATCTTTAATGAATTCATCAGTGGCTTGTCTTGCCTCCTCAGAAATACGAAGAGAGTCGGTTCTCATGTAGGTTATAAGACCGATGGAGCCGTAACCGGGTACCGTAACACCTTCATAAAGCTCCTGTGCTATTTTCATGGTTCTCTCAGCTCTGAAGCCAAGCTTTTTTGATGCCTCCTGCTGAAGGGTAGAGGTAATAAAGGGCGGTGCGGGATTTTTCTTTCTTGTTCCGTTTTTAAGTGAGCTTATGAAATACTTAGCTCCGTCGAGACGTGAAATAATTTCATTGGTCTGCTCCTGAGTTTTAAGCTCTACCTTACCTGTCTCGTCACCGTAGAAAGAAGCGGTAAGAGTCTTTCTTGCCACACTGAACTTAGCTTCGAGTGACCAGTACTCTTCAGGATTGAAGGCACGGATTTCATTTTCTCTGTCAACTATCATTCTGACAGCCACACTCTGAACTCGGCCTGCTGAAAGACCTCTTCTGATTTTCTGAGAAACGAAGGGGCTGAGCTTATAGCCTACGAGACGGTCGAGAATACGTCTGGCCTGCTGTGCGTTTACTAAGTCAAGGTCGACCTTACGGGGGTTAGCCATACCGTTTTTAACACCTGTTTTGGTGATTTCATTAAAAGTAACTCTGTTAAGCTTGTTAAGATCAAGATCCAGAATCTCAGCAAGGTGCCATGAAATAGCTTCACCTTCACGGTCAGGGTCGGTTGCGAGAAATACTTCATCACTTTCAGCTACTGCCGTTTTAAGTTCCTTGACGAGTTTTTCCTTTCCTTTTACTATGCTGTATTTGGGAGCGAAATCATTTTTTACATCAACGCTGAGTCTGGCTGCAGGCAAGTCTCTTATGTGACCTTTGGAAGCGACGATGTTATAACCGCTTCCGAGATAGTTTTTGAGAGTTTTAGCCTTTGACGGAGACTCGACAATGATTAAGTTTGCCATATATTTTCACCTTTTCATAAATTTATTGATTAAGACGGTAGCTGTCTGCATTATCTTTCAGGATTATGCCGTTCATTTCGAGCTCAGTAAGAGCCGAAAGAACCTTTCTTACCTCCAGTCCCGACTCTCGGATGATGCTGTCGGAATCGCAGATACCGTCGGACATTATATTATACACTATTTCTGCATTTTTAGAAATAGTTTCCATATTAATTTTTTGACTTTTTTCAGAGTTTTTTTCTTCTTTTTCGATAACTGTCTCTGTTTTTTCATTATCGGAAGTTTTTTTCTTCCCTCTCTTTTTGTAAGAAGAGGCTTCCAGCTCGATATTTTCGAAGGGTACACCTGTTTTTTCGATGACTGTCCGTGTCACCTTCGCCCGGGGAAGGATATCTTTGGCAGAAAAGACAGGCTTTGCACCTTCAGTTATGAGTTGATTTGAACCTTCGTAGTTTCCGCTTTTGATATCACCGGGAAGAACAAACAGGTCCCTCCCTTGTTTCATTGCGTGTCTTGCCGTGCTGAAGGTACCGCTGAACTTAGCCGCCTCGGCTATTACGACACCGCTCGTCATTCCCGAAATAATGCGGTTACGCTGAGGAAATGTACCCGGTGTTACATTGTAATAAGGCGGATATTCAGTTATTAGTGCACCGTTTTCAGCCACTCTTTTTCTGAGCACGCTGTTTTCGGGAAGATAGCCTGTTCCGTGGCCGCAACCCATTACAAGCACGGTTTTACCGCCGCATTCCACAGCAGCTCTGTGTGCTATGGAATCGATACCCAGAGCACCTCCGCTGACAATCAGTACACCGTTATCACAGAGCTGGCTGACAATAGTCTGTGTGGCTTCTTCACCGTAAAGAGACGGCGTTCTGCTTCCGATGACACCGAGAGCGTTCTCGGAATTCATACAGGTATAGTCACCTCTTACATAAAGAGCGAGAGGAAAATTTTCAATTTCAAGGAGCCTTTTGGGATAAAATTCACTGTCAGGAGTTATGATATGTATATTATGCTTACGGCAGAAATCATAGGTATCGTAATACTTTTCTATATCCTCATTCTTGATTCTGTCTATGGTGCTCGCTCTGTAGCCTTTTATGACCGCTTTCTTTATCTGCGCGCAGTCAGCTTCGTAAACACCTTTAGCATCACCGAATGCATTTATCAGCTCTCGGACATCCTTCGCATAGCCGACTGCACCCTGAAGCCAAAGCCAATAGATAATATTATCCATTACCGCATCATCTCCCACATTGTTATAGCTGCCGCCATTGAGGCATTGAGAGATTCAGCATTGCCCTTCATGGGTATAGTAACCTTTTCGCAGAGTGAAAACACCTCTTCGCTGACACCGTTTCCTTCGTTTCCGATAACACATACGACTCCACCGTCCATAGAAATCTCTGTGATTTTAGCAGACGAGGAATCAGGTGAAGTAGCATAGACCCTCATACCCTTGCTTCTGAGATATTCGATATCTGCACATAGGTCCGTGCTTTCGAAAACAGGCAGTCTGAGAAGTGAACCCATAGCTGCTCGCTGACTTTTAGGCGAATAACGGTCACAGCACGAATAAAGAATGGCTCCCTTTATGCCGAGAGCCTCTGCCGTGCGGCAGACAGCGCCTAAGTTAGCAGGGTCCTGGATATTTTCCAAAGCGATAAATTTACCGTCGGTATCAATTTCCGAAAGAGGTAATGCATCCTTCTTTTCGCACAGGCAGAAAAATCCCTGTGAGGTCTGTGTAAGGGAAAGCTTGTCGGCTACAGCCTCAGAAATAAGATACGCCTCCTCCGCCTTCGAGCAGATAAACTCAGCGTCATCACTGAACTTTTCATAAGCTTTATCGGTGATGAATGCATACTTTATGTAAGTACCTGTCACGGCACTGTCACGGCACAGACGAAGTCCCTCCAGAAAGAACAGTCCGGTTTCTTTTCTTTCCTTTGAAGATGCTGCAATTTTAACCGTTTTTTTAACTTTTTCATTGGAAACACTATCCAGTCTGTTCATCATTTTACCTCTTTTTAAGTGAATTTTTGTTCCTTTTAAAAACACAAATACGCCCGAGAAGAAAAATCTCGGACGTAAGTTTTTTTGATTAAAGAGCTGCCTTTGCCTTCTCAACAAGAGCTGTGAAAGCTGCGGGATCTGCGATAGCGATTTCTGAGAGCATCTTTCTGTTAAGAGTGATGTCTGCTTTCTTAAGGCCGTTCATGAATGAAGAATAGTTCATACCGTTTGCCTTGCAAGCTGCAGAAATTCTGGTGATCCAAAGACGGCGGAAATCTCTTTTCTTCTGCTTTCTGCCGATGTATGCATAGTTACCTGACTTCATAACAGCCTGCTTAGCTGTCTTGAAGAGGCTGTGCTTTGAGCCGT
>CALCHE010000121.1 GCA_937901145.1 uncultured Clostridia bacterium | reverse complement strand
CTTCGTTCAAAATGAAGAGATTGAAAAAGAAATTACTGAAAATATTTTGTGTTGCTGTTCTGTGTCTGATGTTTGGTACTGCTGCATTTATTGTTACATCGCACATCGGCATTGATAAAATTGAAGCTTATTTTTCCCGTTTTTCATATGAAACGGATTTCTCGGCTGATAAACCAATGTCAACACATTATTTCAATACTTTGAATAATACGGAAAAAGCAGCTTATATAGCCGTATTTAATGTAATCAGGAAACATCCTGAATATATAAAAATCCCTGAGCTTTCGGATAAAGAGTTCAATAATGTTTTCTTTGCTGTAAAGAATGATAATCCTGATATATTGTGTTTTGCTGATTCATGCAATATGATTTCTTTCTGGGGAGCATCTTTTTTTTATATGACTTATTCGGAAAATGTTGATCAGTGCGATAAAATGATGCAGGAAATGGAAATGATTGCTGAACAGATTATTTCAGATATTTCTGACGGAAGTGATTATGAAAAAGAGCTTATAATTCACGACAGAATGATAAATCATTGTGAGTATTCCGAAGCTTCTGATTCATCAAACGCATACGGTTTTCTTGTTGAAAAAAAAGCTGTCTGTTCAGGCTATTCCCGTGCTGCTATGCTTTTGTTCAATAAGGTCGGGATTGATTCATTTGTTATAACAGGAACAGGTATCTCTCCCACAGAAGGTGAAGTCAGCCACATGTGGAATGTTGTCATTATAGACGGCAATCCTTATCATCTTGATATCACATGGGATGATCCGATATCTGATTCGGATGAGTTCCTGTCTCACATGTATTTTAATCTGACGGATGAGCTTATATCGGTTGATCATAAAAATTATTCCACTGAACTTGTCTGTGATAATTCTGAGTATAATTATTTTGTTTATAATTCCATTTCATTTGATGAATACAACAAAAAAACAGTTGCCGCTATATCGGTGAAACTGCTTGATAATATCAGTAAAGGAAATAATTTTATTGAATTAGAGTTTAAAAACGATAAAGCTTATAATTCTGCGCTAGACTCAATGGTTAATAATTTATCTTCCACTTCTGATATGTATATAATTATGAATGCTATTGCTTCGGAGCCGGATATAAATCTTGATACGAGTCATGTCAATTTTTCCATGGATGATTCCAGAAGATATATCCGTCTGAGTTTTGATGCTATACAGAAATGAGGTTGTTGTTTTGGATAAGGAGAGAATAGAAAGGGCAGTCAGGGAAATACTGATTGCTATCGGAGAAGACCCCGACAGAGAAGGGCTCGTAGAAACTCCGAAAAGAGTCGCAAACATGTATGAAGAAATATTTTCGGGTATAACAGACGACCCGAAGAGACATATAAAAGTTTTTTCAGAGAAAGATAATGATGAAATTGTTGTTGTAAGGGACATTCCTTTATATTCAATGTGTGAGCATCATCTTCTGCCTTTTGTCGGTAAGGCTCATATTGCGTATATTCCGTCAGACGGTAATGTGATAGGTCTTTCAAAGCTTGCAAGGATTGTTGATTTGTTTGCCAAAAGACCTCAGCTGCAGGAAAGACTTACTTCTCAGATTGCAGATTTTCTTGATGAAGAGCTCAATCCTCTCGGCATTGCTGTTGTCGTTGAAGCACAGCATCTTTGCATGACAATGCGTGGTGCAAAGGCTGCAGGAGCAATAACAAAAACCTCTGCTCTCAGAGGTCTTGCAAAAAAAGATGCAAGAACAAGATCTGAAATTATGTCACTTCTGAAAGGATAATTATAATGAAAAAATTGTTTATTTGTGTTTTATCTCTGATTGTTGTTCTGACTTGTTTTTCATCATGCAATACCGCTTCTGACGATATGTTCACTGCTGAGGACGGTAATTCTTATGTTGTAGTCAGAAATGATGAAGATAGAATAGTTATTAACGATAATGATAAGCTTCAGGTTTACACCTTAAATGAAAACGGTAAAAAGCAGAAGGATGATTCAGGTAATTATATAACTGAATATATTGATTTTAACGGTCAGGTAGTTATCGGTAATACTGTTGAAACCGCAGAAATGAAATATGAACTTCCTTCAGGCTTTGTTGATGATTTTGATAATTCCGGGTATTTCCATAATGATAATATTGATGCTGAAATTTTCTTTGTTTTTTACGGTACAGATATAGGACTTGCTATTGAAGCTGCCGAAAGAAACTGTCAGAGCCTTCTTGAAAGCTACGGCAGTGATGTTTTTGAGTATTCAAGATATACTGTTGATATCGACGGTATTGAATGTACTGCTTTCAGGCAGCGTTGTGTATCATCAGAATATCCTGACAATTCATGTATTTATTACATACCTTTTGACGGCGGATACTATATTATTCATTGCCGTGTCAATATTGAAAATGAAAAAAGAGTCAATTTTGACAAGTTTGTAGATACTATTGAATTTATGTAACAGGGAGTTTTTTAATGGATAAGTTTGTTCTTCATTCGTCATATAAGCCCACAGGTGATCAGCCTGCAGCTATTGAAGCTCTTGCAGAAGGGCTTAATGACGGCTTGTCCGAACAGACTCTTCTCGGTGTTACCGGGTCTGGTAAAACCTTTACAATGGCTAATATTATTGAAAAGGTAAACCGTCCTACACTGATTCTTGCTCATAATAAAACACTTGCAGCTCAGCTTTGTTCAGAGTTCAGGGAGTTTTTCCCTGACAATGCTGTTGAATATTTTGTGTCGTATTATGACTATTATCAGCCCGAAGCATATCTTCCCACAACTGATACTTATATCGAAAAAGATTCAGCGGTCAATGATGAAATTGACCGTTTGCGTCATTCTGCGACATCAGCACTGTCGGAACGAAGAGATGTTATCATTGTCGCAAGTGTGTCGTGTATTTATTCTCTCGGAGATCCCATTGATTACAGAAGCATGGTCATTTCCCTGCGACAGGGAATGGAAAAAAGCCGTGATGATTTAATTAAAAAGCTTGTTGAAATACAATATGAACGCAATGATATCAATTTTTCCCGAAATAAATTCAGAGTCCGTGGTGATGTGGTTGAGATTTTTCCCGTCTATACGGCAGAATTTGCAATCAGGGTTGAATTTTTTGGTGATGAGATTGACCGTATATGTGAAATTAACCCTCTTACAGGTGAGGTTAAAAACGTTGTTTCACATGTGGCTGTTTATCCTGCTTCTCACTATGTCATTTCAAGAGATAAGCTTGAGGATGCTCTTGAGGAAATCGGTAAGGCTAAATATACAATTCAGCGCTCAAAGGGTCTCGGTGAAAATGATGCTGATATGATGAATCTCACTACTATGAATCCTACCACCAGAAGACTTATAAAAATCGATCCAACAGAAGCATCTCTTATGGCGGAAAAATTTGATTTATTCGAAGGAAACAATCTTTCGGGAAGAAAAGAATACATTGAAAATTACGGTCATTTATACATTGATATGACTGATGTCAGCTAATTATAGCGAGGTAAAGAAATGGCACGAAAAAAGATAACAAAAAAACAAGATGACGGTGATCTTCTTAAAAATACTCATATAAGTAATGCCGGCGAAATTGTCGAACAACGAATAACGGATACCCTTGAAATTAATTTTATGCCCTATGCAATGAGCGTTATTCTGTCCAGAGCGATTCCTGAAATCGACGGCTTCAAGCCCTCTCACAGAAAGCTTTTATACACTATGTATAAAATGGGTCTTCTTACGGGCGGCAGAACCAAATCTGCTAACATTGTCGGTCAGACGATGCGTCTTAATCCTCACGGTGATGCGGCTATTTACGAAACTATGGTCCGTCTTTCAAAGGGTAACGAGGCACTTCTTAATCCTTTTGTAGATTCAAAGGGTAACTTCGGTAAGGCTTATTCCCGTGATATGCACTATGCTGCTGCCCGTTATACTGAAGCTAAGCTTGACGGTATCTGTAATGAGCTCTTCCGTGAAATTGATAAGGATACTATTGACTTCGTCGATAACTACGACAGCACTATGAAGGAGCCCACACTCCTTCCTGTAACCTTCCCGTCGATTTTAGCTAATACCAATCTCGGTATCGCTGTAGGTATGGCTTCTTCCATATGCTCCTTTAATCTTAAGGAGCTTTGTGAAACCACTATCGAGCTTATAAAAAATCTTGACCATAACTGTATAGAAACTATGCCTGCACCTGATTTCGTCGGCGGCGGTACCATAGTGTATAACCGTGATGAAATGGAAGAGATTTACCGTACAGGCCGTGGCGGTATCAAGGTACGCGCTAAGTACACATATGACAAAGAATTCAACTGCATCGACATTAAAGAAATTCCTCCTACGACCACCGCTGAAGCTATTATCGATAAAATCATCGAAAGAGTAAAGGCGGGTTCTATCAAGGAAATTACTGATGTCCGTGACGAAACAGATAAGAGCGGTCTGAAAATCACCATCGACCTCAAGCGTGGTACCGATGCTGACAAGCTGATGCAGAAGCTTTACAAGCTTACCCCTTTAGAGGACTCCTTCTCGTGTAACTTTAATGTTCTTGTAGACGGCTATCCCCGTGTTATGGGCGTTAAGGATATTCTTATCGAGTGGATTCGTTTCAGAGGCAGATGTGTCAGAAGAAGAGTTCAGTTTGATCTTAATAAAGCCGAATCAAGACTTCACCTTTTAAGAGGTCTCGAAAAAATTCTTCTTGACATCGATAAGGCTATTGCTATTATCCGTAAAACCGAGGAAGAGGCTGAGGTTGTACCGAATCTTATGATAGGCTTCGGTATCGATGAAATTCAGGCGGAATATGTGGCTGAAATCAAGCTTCGTCATCTCAACAGAGAATATATTCTTAAGCGTCTCAAGGATATCGAAAACCTCGAAAACACCATCAAGGAAATGAAGGAAATCCTCGAATCAAAGGCAAAAATTAAAAAGATTATTGTAGGCGAGCTTTCCGAAGTGATCAAAAAGTACAGTAAGGATAGAAAGACGGATCTTTATTATGTAACTGAAGAAGACAGTGCAGAATATGTGGAAGAAATTCCCGATTATGCTGTAAATCTTTTCCTTACAAAGGGTGGATATTTCAAAAAAATCACTCCTCTTTCACTTCGTATGGGTGGTGAGCATAAGCTTAAGGAAAATGATGAAATCTTCCAGAGCTTCGAAACTACAAACAATAATGACCTCCTCTTCTTCACCGATAGGTGTCAGGTTTATAAGGCTAAGGTTTCCGATTTCGCTGACTCGAAGGCAAGTGTTCTGGGTGATTATATACCCTCTAAGCTCGAGATGGAAGAGGGAGAAAATGTAATCTTTATGGTGCTTACCAGGGATTACAACGGATATATGATGTTCTTCTTTGATAACGGTAAGGCCGCCAAGGTAACTCTTTCTTCTTATGCTACCAAAACAAACCGTAAAAAGCTTATAAAAGCCTACAGTGATAAATCATCTTTAGCTGCTATTATGTATCTCCCTGAGGATAAGGAAATCGTTCTCGAAACTACAGGGGGCAGATGCCTTCTCATCGATACATCTGTAATTTCACCGAAGGCTATGAAGGACACACAGGGTGTCGGATGTATCACGCTCAAGAAAAATCAGAAGCTTTCTGTTGTTCGTGATTATGTTCAGGGCGAATTCGTTAAGCCGTCAAGATATAAGGCTAAAAACCTTCCTTCAGCAGGTGCTATCATCAGTAATGAAGATGTGATGAAGAAAAACAACATTACATTTGAAGGCTTTGAATAATTAAACAAAATACCGACAGCGTTTAGAGTGCTGTCGGTATTCTTTATTATGAAAGTTTAATTTTTATCAGGTCGTACTGGCTGAGGTTAACATAATATCCGCTTGCCTGATAACCGTCATAGCCTGTGTTGAGACTTGTGGTATAGTTTCCGCAGAACTGAAGGCCGTTCTTGTCGTATACACTTAGTGTAAAATTACCTTCTGTGATTACATGGGAGTTATCTCCGGTGGAATTGGTAACATAAAGTTTTTCTCCGTCCCACTTTACATCTATCTGATTTCCCCAAAGGTAGAAATCACCACCGGCATAATAAACCAAGCCCTCATCGGTTATTGTAGATTTGTCGTCGTAAATATACTGGTCTACCGTGAACTTTTCTTCGAAGGCATCTTTTACATCAGTTGTATAAACCGAAATTTCAGATGATTCACTATCAGGGCTGTAATGAATTATTACTATGAAATCTTCACCGATATATTCAATGTTTGAGCTTTGATCTTTTTCATCGGAAATAATAATCTTTGATTTTTCTTCGTATGTTTCTGCATCGATTACTGTCAAATATATAACATTATTTTTCTTTGACATCATATAAAGGTCTTTTCCGTCGGCACTTAATTCGAGCTGATATATACTCTCACCGTCTTTGAGCGGGAAAATGTTTTTCAGATTCTCTGTGTCAAAGGTCACGTAGGTTTCTGCAGACGAGTAGGGGAGACGGTAAATTCCGTAACCGCCGGGGATTTCACTTGTATCAGCTCTTTCGCCGTAGTCAGAGCGGTCGTCGAAGTAGATGAAGCATTCTTTGTCTGTTACTACGCTGTTTGCAAAAAATGAAAATCCTTCGTAAGTTCCGTCTTCGGTAGCTGTAGCTGTTCCGGTGTGAGTAATGTTTCTGTTTTCATCGATCTGAAGTCTGATTTCAATTCTGTGATCCTTCAGCACAGGTATTTTGAAAAAGCTTTCTATTGCTTTTATCAGTTCTGTTTCGTTTTCTCTCAGATGCGAATGTAAAGAACTGTCCAGATAGAAATTTTCTAAGGATGCATCTACGGTTACGGGATAATAGTCTGTGTAATCAGAGACATATATGACTTTTTTAGCTTCTTCATAAGGTATTGCTTCGTTTCTCAGTTCTTCGAACGCTTTGTCTATTCCCACGTTATTCATAGGTATGTCGTTTCCGAAGGTGCTGTAATGGAGATTTGTATAAATACGAAGCTCGTTAATGCTCTCATATTCTCTGTCTATTCTGTCTTTGTGTATAGAAAAATCGGTTTTTGCTTTACCACTCGCAATATCAAAATCAATATCCCATTGAATATTCTCTTTATATAAAGTCTTGAATTTAATATCAACATTTTCAGCGTAGGATTTGTCGCCGTAAATATATTCTTCTGTTACGATAACATTATCCTTCTGACTGTTTATGATGGTAAAAGCTACTACATACAGAGAAAGTAATGTAATGACTAAGGTAAGAAATAATGCTAAGGTCTTACGCATATTTACTCCTCCTTGCTGTTTAATTTATCGAGAGCCTGTGCTACTCTGTCACCTCTGTAGTTATAAGTTTCCTTGATGTAAGATATGAGGCTGCTGCCTTCGTCTTCGAGCTCGGAGGTTGTCTTGTCTCCGACGATGTGTCCGTCGTGGATGAGTATAGCTCTTCCGATGAACTCGGAAACTTCTTCAATCAGATGAGTGGATAGAAGAATAGTTTCATTCGGTTCGAGAATACCCAAAAGCACCTTGTAAAAATCTTCGCGATTAAAAATATCGTTACCGGCAAAGGGCTCGTCCATAAGAATGTAGTCTGCACCCTGTGAAAGAGCGAGGATTACTTCGAACTGATTTTTCTGTCCTGTGGAAAAGCTTTTTATGTTTTTCTTTTTATCCAGAGAGAAAAACTCCATCAGTGCATCAAATCTCTTTTCGGAGAAAGAGGGGAAGTGAGCCTTATAAAATTCCTTATGTCCCTTTGCGTTTAGGTCAGGGAAGAAAGAGTGTTCACTTGTGGCAAAGGAAATTTTAGCGATATTTTTATTGGTGATTTTTTCACCGTCAAGAGTTATCTGACCGTCGTATTTTATAAATCCGAGTATCGATTTCATAAGTGTGGTTTTGCCTGCTCCGTTTTCGCCGAAGAGACCGACGATTTCTCCTCGCGGTAAGGTGAGATCAACTCCGTCGAGAGCTGTCTTGCCTGAATATTTTTTAGTAAGATTTCTAATTTCTATCATAATGCGTCTCCTCCGTAAATCATATTAACCCAGAACATTGTCCATTGGTTCTCGGGATGTAAGCATTCGGGTGGTGTCATAGTCATATAATGGTGATAAAAAAGTAAAATCAGAATAAAAGAAAGTGTTATGCATAGTATGATGCTTATTAACGGAACAGTAAGACATCTTATATGCAGCTCGCTTTTCTGAGGTAATCTTTTCATTGTATAAATGCTTTTACTGTCCTTATAATGATAGCCGTAATGAATAAGAATCATAAAAATGAATATGAAAAGTGATATCACAAAGCCGTCGAAACAACCTTCTGTTAAGGTGCAGAAATAAGGCATTCTTTTCGCTTCGTTAAGTATTCTCTGACCGTCCCTGAATTCAAAGAGATAGTTATATGAGTTAAGGTAATTCAGGTAAAAAAGTAAGGCGCGGCAGACTGAAAGTGCAAATGAGGAGATCAGTATTAATTTCTCGGTCTGGGGATTGATTCCTACAGGGATGATTTTTTTGATTTTATCAGTCATAAGCCTGCACCTCCGCGGAAAGCCTTGTGATGATAATGCCTGTAATGAACAGACAGACGCCTATGATTATCAAATCGTATGTTAACTCCGTCCAGCTACCTGTAAAATTAATCAGAATTACAGGGATAAGAATGAAGGTTTCGATGAACAGCTTTTTTCTTCTCATAAAATAGGAGGCTGAAGCGGTGGAAAAGCCGAGGGCGAAAATCATGATAAGACTACTGATATGTTTTACTATATCCTCCATAGGCATTAATGCATGCAAAATATCACTACGGTAAAATGCGAGGAAAACCGTTTGATTAGTCAGAAAACCGTCGAAGATATTCGGATTTCCTGTGGCGAAATTTAAATAAACGAGACAGAAAGCATAGTAGAGTAAGGCCTGTGAAATAAAGAAAATACCGTAAACTGTCGCATTGTAGAGACTCTGACAGAGAAGTACGCTCTTTTCCTTTATTTCGAGCCTTCGAAGTGTGTAGCCCTGCTTCACTGAAAATTCGCAGCCTGTCAGACAAAGCAGGATAGTTATACCGATAAAACCGGCACCTAAAAGTAATATAAGAACATCTGTCGATTCGATTATTTTTTCGATGCCGAGAAGATAGCTCTTTCCTGTTTCTGCCAAATATTCATTTTGCAGTACCTTATCTGAATTAAGTGTATGTATGAAACAGAGAGCTTCTGCGGCAGAAAAAGCGCTAATCAACAGCAGTGATTTTCCGAGATTTCTTTTAATAAAAAGTGAAAATACAGATAAATATTTTCTCATATCAAATTTCCTCCTCCCAAAACTTTTCGAGTAGATTTATTGCTTCTTTTTTGCTGATACCCATATGCTTTAAAACATTGACAGCGTTTTTAGCATCGGTTTCAATAAGCTCTTTTTTTATGTCTTTTCTCATTGTTTCATTCAGTACCACGAGACTTTTGGCACCTGAATGTGATTCGATAATTCCTTCATCCTCTAAGATTTTATATGCCTTCTGAATTGTATTAGGGTTTACACCTAAAAGAGCTGACAGCATCCTGCGTGAAGGCATTTCATCATCGCTGTGTATGTTACCTGATGATATTTCTCTTTTTATGTACAGAACTATCTGCTGATAAATAGGCCCGTCTCCCAGAATAAGCTTATCGAAGGAAACCAAATGCAACACCACCTTCTATTAAAGTGTATTAATCGATTAATACGGTTTACAACTGTATTATATACATAGTACAGTTTGTTTGTCAATACTTTTTATAAAAAAAAATAAAACCCCTCTGTCTCTTCTGAAACAAAGGGGGAATCTATGATTGCGCAGGACTTTCTCCGCACAACCGACGGAGAAGCCACAAACGCAATCGACTTATCCGCTGATTATATTATGTGAGATGTCCTCGGAATTATATATGGAAAAATATGTTAACTGAGTCTTTTTACCATCATCTGTGCGGCTTTATAAATGTCACCGCAGCCGAGAGTAATAATGATATCACCTTTTTTTGCATTGGCTAAAACATAATCACAGACCTCTTCAAAGGTATTGAACCAAACACTGCCGGGGATTTTATCTGCAAGATCTTTGGTATAAATACCGATGGTGTTTACCTCTCTCGAACCCATAATTTCTGTCATAACACATTTGTCGGGTATCTGAAGCACACGGACGAAATCATCAAAGAGAATGGATGTTCTCGAGTATGTGAAAGGCTGGAAAACTGCCCATACGGTGTTATAGCCCATTTTCATAACGGCCTCAAGAGTAACCTTAAGCTCGTTGGGATGGTGTGCATAGTCGTCAGCGATGGTGATACCGTCGATTTCGCCTAAAATTTCGAAACGTCTGCCGGCACCTGAGAAAGCGGCAATACCTTTTTCGCATTCTTCGGGTGTACATCCTGCATTGATTGCGGCAGCAAAAGCGGCAAGAGAATTGAGAATATTGTGTTCACCGGGTATGTTAAGAGTGAGATGTGCGATTTTTTTGCCTTTACTCATCACGTCGAATTCGGCAAATGAGCCACGGTTATAGGTGATGTTTGCGGGATAATAGTCGCTTTCATCTGTTTTGCCGAAGGTGATTTTTTTTCTGTTTACATTTTCTACTGACTTGACGGTTTCGGGGTCACTGTTATTGTAGATGAGAGTCGTCGAAGTAAGTGTAGCAAATTTTTCAAAGGATTTTATAATGTTATCAAGATTTTTGAAATATTCGAGATGGTCCTCATCCACGTTAAGAATTACTGCAACGTCAGGTGAAAGGTCGTGATAATGGTCACAGTATTCACAAGCCTCACATACGAAGGTCTCAGTTTTGCCGACTCTGGCGTGACTGTCGATTAGAGGGAGGCGGCCGCCGATGAGTGCGGAAGGATCTTTTTCCGCCATAGTAAGAACCTGTGTGAGCATTGATGTTACGGTAGTTTTGCCGTGAGTACCGCATACGCTGATGCAGTTACTGTATTTTCGGGTAAGAGCACCGAAAATTTTACTTCTTTCGAAACAGGGGATACCGCTTTCTTTCGCAGCGACAAGCTCGGGGTTATCCTTGAGAATAGCGGCAGTATAGATTATCATTTCTGCGCCGACGATGTTTTCGGCCTTCTGACCTAAAACTACATCTATACCCATTGAACGGAGCTTGATAATATTATCGCCTGTATTATTGTCGGAGCCTGTGATGGTATACCCCCAGCTGTGAAGTATTTCAGCTATAGGGCACATACCTGAACCACCAATACCTATGAAATGTATTCTCTTTACTTCTTCTAATAATTTATCTATTTCGTACATTTTAAGCACCTCATATTATTATATCACCATATATTATATTGCATCAGTGAAAAATAGTAAACACTTTTAAGAAAATTAACATTAAAAAATTTTCGTCATATTATAGGGTATATCAGATATAGCGGAGGTTTTTATGAATAATATAGTAATAATAGGCGGTGACAAGCGTCAGAAGATGCTTTCTGATATTCTGTCAAATCAAGGCTTTGTGTGCAGATATATAAATTCCGAAGAGGAATTTTTAAAAGAAAACTGTATATTTAAAAATGACATAATTGTTTTACCTGTTCCGATAAGTAAAGACAGAGAATATATCTATTCCTCGAATGAAACTTTTAAGCTTTGTATAAGTGACGTTCTGAGCAGAGCGGACAGCACAAATTATATTTTTGGCGGAAGAATAACGGAGGCTGTAAAAGTTTATCTTACAGAGAAGAAAATAGGTTATTTCGACTATTCGGAATGTGAGGAGCTTGAGATTTATAACGCCTATCTGACAGGACTCGGTGCTGTTAAATTACTGCTCGAAAACACAGGGTATGACATAAAAGGAAAAAAAGCTCTGATAACAGGCTTCGGAAAAGTTGCTCGGTTTACTGCTCAGGAGATGCTGAAGGCAGGCTGTGATGTTTATGTGTGTGCAAGAAATAAAGTTCAGCTGACTCAGGCTGAGTGCTCAGGCTGTAAAATTATTGAGTTTGAAAAAAGAAGTTCCTGTCTTTATCTTTTTGACTTCGTTTTCAATACAGTTCCCGAAAATATATTTAGTTTAGAAGATGTAGTGCATTTAAAAGGAAAATACTTTGAGCTCGCTTCTGCACCTTTCGGTGTAAGAAAAGAATTTTTTGAAGGCAGAGAAGATAAATATATCTTCGGCGGATCATTGCCGGGTAAATATCTTCCGTACTCAGCCGCTGAAAAGCTGGCAGAAATTACTGTTAAACATATAAATTTACGAAATGGGGGAGATTGATGAAAAAACTTACCTTCGGGTATGCTCTTACCGGATCTTTCTGTACATTTGACAGAACTCTGACACAGATGGAATATATTCTCTCTGAAGGAATTGATATATTGCCTATAATGTCCTTTAATGCTTCAAATATTGATACGCGCTTCGGTAAGGCAGCTGATTTTATCGATGTCATAGAAGCGATGACAGGAAAAAGGGTGATCAGAACACTTGAGGATGCCGAGCCCATCGGTCCTAAGAATTTGACAGATCTTATGATTGTTCTTCCGTGTACAGGTAATACATTGGCAAAGCTCGCTGCAGGAATATATGACACTCCAGTTACTCTTGCCGTAAAATCACATCTGCGTAATCAGAAGCCTGTTTTAATAGGCGTTTCTACTAACGACGCACTTTCATCCTCGGCCAAGAATATCGGAGCACTGCTCAATTACAAAAATTACTATTTTATTCCTATGAGACAGGATGATTTTATTAATAAGCCTTATTCGATTGTCTGCGATTTCGAAAGGGTGCTCGAGTCAGCCTTTTATGCTCTGGACGGAAAACAGATCGAACCGATGATATTTTAAAGAGATGCATATATAGAGAGATATGCTGTGAAATACTCCCTATAGAAAAAAACGACTCAGTACATAATCAGTACTGAGTCAGATTTATTATAAGGCTTTAAAGCTTTTTCTGATTTCTGCTGCTCTTCCGCAGGTCATTCTGCCTTCAGGACAAGCTCCTGTCACATAACAGCTCGGTCCGTAGAAGAAGAATAAATCAGGAGAGATTTTACGGAGCTTCCTGAGAAAATCTACAGCAAAGTCCTGTATTTCCCACTGTGCTCTCGTACAGCTTCTGAGTTTGAAGAAGAGCATCATTTCTCTGGCGTTCATAGTGGTTACGAAATCGACTGTATTACCGCTTAAAACACAGTAAATAAGAACATTATCTTCGTAGCCTTTATTCTTGAATTCTTCGTATAAAGCCTTCATACTCTCAAAAGCATCGGTATAAAGACCTGTAAGCTCAGTCGAAAGCTGTACCGTTTTCGGCAGAACATAGTTGTTTCTGTCAGCTTTGATGAGGTTGGGGATACATATATTCTGGACTCTGTGTCTGGCAAAATGTGTAAGTGTCGAAAGAGTTACACCGTTGAATCTGACAGTACAGTTATATGATTCCAATGCTCTTGGTCTTGAAGAATGCACGAGCTTTTCAAGAATACTTTTTACATTTTCCTGTGAAGAAACGATTTCTTCAATCGTGTCAGCTGAATAATCTCCGCTTTCAATCAGAGCGCATCGTGCTATATTTTTTTCTCCGTCAGGTGTTACGCTTAAAATTTCACAGATTTCATCAGAAGTAGAGGATGTGCTGTCGGCAGTAAATCCGAAATTTAAAGTATCGCAGTATTTTTCGCCTCTGAGCTCGAAGTCCGTAAAGACACCGGGTGCGAATTCTCTGCACTGTGCCAGAAGCGAAAGACCGATTTCGTAAATTTCTTTTACTTTTTTTCCTCTTCCGTAAATCATAGCAGTGAGCACATTGACCATCTCTCTGCCGTTAAGGGAGCAGAGAAAATTAGAATAGAAGCAGTAGGGCAGTACGAAGCGGGCATCCTCTTTGGGTATCTCATTTTCTGTCAGTTTAGCATATACAGAAAACATTTTATTCATTACAGAAATATATTTATCTCTGTCGTCCTCGCTTTTGAATTCGGGAATGAGATAACCACAGTCGGTAAAGTCTACATAGCGTCTCGACTTTACTGTAAAGGAAGCAAGTCTGAATTCAATCATAAACTGTTCTACAACTACGCTGACATTTTCGAAAGCAAGATTGAAAAAAATGTGTTCTATAGTAGATGTGTGTCCTGATTTGGTAACCTTGTTTATGAGCTTAAGGTTTTTCTCTTTATCCTGTGATTTATCAAAAATCTCTAAAGCAGTTCCTTCCTGGGTAGAAATTCTGCCTGCGGCGGCACAGATTTTTTCATCGCAATCTGATACTCCGATGATATGGGCACCGTGTTTAGTCATATTCTCACGTCCTTTTGTTAGTATTTACAGTACTATTTTAAGTTAATAAGCCTGTTTTGTCAATCGTTTTCTTACGAAAGTGCTTCAAATTACCGTCGTTATTAAAAAAATATCTGAAAAAACATTGATTAAAATGTAAATCCTTGATATAATCATTAAGAATATATTCATTAAAATAGGGGTAGTGTGAATTATGGTTAAAAGAAATGCTGATATGACTTCGGATATCAAAGTTGAAATGCGTGGCGGCAACGGACAGGCCGTAATTAAAAATCTATTAGACAAGGGTGAATATAAAGGTGCATCCAGATTGGTTGCGATTATTACTCTTGAGCCCGGCTGCTCCATAGGTGCACACATACATGAAAACGAAGAAGAAATCTTTTATATAATTGAAGGTACCGCTACATATAACGACAACGGAAAAACAGAGGTACTCAATGTCGGTGACAGCTGTATCTGTCTTTCGGGTCAGGAGCATTCAATTGCGAATGAAAGCAAGGATGAAACTCTTGTGATTTTCGCGGTAATCCTGACTTACTGAGAGGTGTCTTATGGGTAAAATGATCGTTATTGAGGGACTCGACGGAAGCGGCAAGGCTACTCAGGCTGAACTTTTATCGTCTTATCTCAGAGATAAGGGATACGGCGTGTATAATCTTGATCTGCCTTTTTATTCTGATAGCTCGAGTACGCTTGTTAAAATGTATCTCGGCGGTGAGCTCGGAGACAAACCGTCTGATGTTAATGCTTATGCCGCCTCTACTTTTTATGCTGTTGACCGTTATGCCAGCTTTAAAAAACACTGGCAGAAGGAATATGAGTCTGAAAAGATAACTGTTGCTAACAGATATACCACTTCAAATGCTGCACATCAGATGACTAAGCTTCCCGAAAAGGATTGGGATGAATATCTGGAATGGCTTTTTGATTTTGAGTATAATAAGGTCGGAGTTCCCGAACCCGACTGTGTAATATATCTTGATATGCCTGTCGATATTTCGCAGAAGCTTCTTCTTAAGAGATATTCAGGCGACGAAAATAAAAAAGATGTCCACGAAAGGGATGTGGAATATCTTATCTCATGCCATAAGGCTGCAGTTTATGCTGCTGAAAAATTAGGATGGGAAGTTATAAAATGCGGAGATAATGGCGAACCTTTTACTGTTGATGAAATTTCAGAGGCGGTCCGCCTTACAGTTGAAAGGAAGCTTCTTAAAAATGATTGATTTTCGTAAGCCTGAAATCAGTGATAAAAGCTGGGTTAATGAGCGTCTTTCTAACCGCGATGACCTCACATGTGAATATTCGTTTTCTAATATTTTTGCCTATACAGCGAAAATGAAACTTGAAATTGCAGATGTTGACGGTTTCTTTGTTTCGCGATGTTTCACCGGTGAAACTATCGGTTACTGCTATCCTGTAGGAAAAGGTGACATCAAAAAAGTTCTTGCGCAGATTATAGATGATATGAAGCTTCAGTCCTTTCCCTGTTATCTTTTCGGTGTAAGTAATAAGGAAGCTGATGAGCTTGAGTCGCTATTCAGCGGTAAATTCGACATTTTGCTGGACAGAGACGGTTTTGATTATATATATAAAAGTGAGGATCTGATAAATCTTACAGGAAAAAAGTATCAGCCTAAAAGAAATCATATCTCTTTTTTCAGAAGAACATATAACTGGACATATGAAACTATGACCAAGGATAATGTAGAGGACTGTTACAATATGAATGTTGAGTGGCTTGAAAAAAGCGGCAGTCTCTACAGCGAGGAGTTAGAAGGGGAATTACGGATAATCCGTTGTGTTTTTGAACATTTTGATGAGCTTGACTGCAAGGGCGCAGTTCTCAGAGTTGATGGAAAAGTGGTAGCTTTTGCTATGGGTTCACAGATAAGAAGTGATACCTTCTGTGTTCATTTCGAAAAAGCCTTCTCAGATATTCGTGGTGCATATCCTATGATAAATCAGCAGTTTGTAGAAAACGAGCTTTCTGAATATAAATATATTGACAGAGAGGACGATCTTGGGGTTGAAAACCTGAGAAAAGCTAAACTCTCCTATTATCCTGAGTTCTTACCTGAAAAATACGAGGCGTGGTTTAAAAATGTTGATTGATGTAAACAGATACAGCAGTTCCCTGAAAAAACTGTGGATTGATACTTTCGGTGACACGGAAGATTATGTCAGTCTTTTGTTCGATAAAGGCTACACTCCCACAGAGTGCTTCGGTGAGATAGTAAACGGCGAGGTTGTCTCTGTTCTTTACCTTCTTAAGGGTTATATTAAATCTGACAAGATAAACTATGAAGGCAGATATCTTTATGCTGCAGCCACAGCAGTTCCTTACAGAGGTAAGGGTCTTATGGCTAAACTGATAAAAGAGGCTCAGCGGTATATCGCAGAAAAAAGTATAACCTTTATTTGCCTTGTTCCAGCTGATGAAGGACTTTACGGATATTACGGAAGGTTCGGCTTTGAGCCTTTGATGAAAAATTATATTTCTTTAAGTAGTGAATCAGGCACGGATATCGGCGACAATAAAGAAAATATAACCCTCGAAGAATTTGTTTCTTTGAGAGAAAACATATCAGATAATATTTTTTCTTTTGGTGCAGAAGAATGGAAATATGCATTTTCCTGTCTGCGTTATGTCGGCTACGATTTTATTCGTAACAGTGAAGACAGTTACTATATTATCAGTGATGACGGAAGTGAGGTTCTCGAGTATGTAAGCTCTGCTGAGAATTACTCACATAACACCAAAAGATTTTTAAACAGATTAAAAGAAGGTACGACAATCGTTTCTCCGCAGAGCTTAAGCGCGTTCTGCCAAAGCGGAGAAAATAAATTCGGTATGATATATTATGCCGAGGAAACAGATAAGAAAAATATTTCGGGTGATATTTATATGAATATCGCACTTGATTAAGGAGTTGTAGTGATGATTTACTGTTTTTTAGCTGACGGGTTCGAGGAAGTCGAAGCAATTTCAGCTATAGATATGATAAGAAGAGCAGATATCGACCTTAAAACTGTCGGTGTCAGCGGTAATTTCGCAGTAGGTGCCCACGGCATAAAGGTAGAGTGTGACTGCACGGAAGATGAAATCACTCTCGATAGTAATCTTATCGGTGTTATTTTACCTGGTGGTATGCCGGGTACTCTTAACCTCGAAAAGAGCGAAACTGTTCAGAAGGCAATTGATTTTGCAACTTCCGAAGGTAAGCTTGTTTGTGCTATTTGTGCCGCTCCGTCTGTTTTAGGTCATAAGGGGTTATTAAGCGGCAAAAATGCCATTGCATATCCCGGATTTGAAAAGGATCTTCAAGGAGCTGTAATCAGCAGTGAATACGTAGTTCGTGACGGCAATTTTATTACTGCGAAGGGTGCCGGTGTTGCAGTTGATTTCGGTCTCGAAATCGTTTCTGCTGTTTCCGGTGCTGATAAGGCGGAGGAAATCCGCAGAGCGATCCAATGCAGATAACGGCAGAAAAGAATTTGCTGAGAAAAGAATACAGGATAATACGCTCAGAATCCGGAAGCACCGAGAAGGATAATGCTATTTTTAATTTTTTTATCGGATGCGAAATGTTCCTGAGTGCAGATACGGTGTTTACTTATTATTCTGTAAATTCAGAGGTTGACACTCTGAAGCTGATTGATTATGCTCTAAAAGAGGGTAAAAAAGTCGCACTGCCGAGATGCTCTGATGATAACGGCAATATGAAATTTTACTTTGTCGACAACACAGATTCCTGCCTTTCCGACGGAATGTTTTCCCTTAAAGAACCGAATACTGATATATGTGCCGATGCTGTGTACGGTAAAAATAACATTTGTGTTGTGCCTGCTCTTGCTTTTGATGTGCAAGGTTTTCGGCTCGGCTACGGTAAAGGATACTATGACCGTTTTTTAAGTAATTTTCAGGGTAAATCTGTAGGCTTATGCTATAACGAGTGTCTGTGTGAAAAGTTGCCCTGTGACGAATACGATCAAAAAGTAAATATAATTATTACAGATAAAAAAATACATGAATTAGAGTAAAGGAGGATTTAATATGGACGACCGTTTCCATAACGAGGATGCAGTACCTGTCGGTAAAAATTCTGCATCTGTACCGCCTCAGATTACAAAATCAAACTTAGGTGATTTCAGCGAAAATATTCAGTCTACCCGTGGCAGAACATCAGCAGTCACCGGTGGAATGAGTCAGCCGAAGCCTAAAAAATTTCAGGTGCATTTGCCTGAAGAAGCAGCTTCCATCCCTGATATTGTGCCTACGGTAAGGAGAGAGTCTCAGCCGCCCGTTAAAGAAATTACAGGCAAGGAGTATCTTGCTTCGATTCAAAGAAACGGTGCATCTCTTCAGAATACAGCTAAGATAGATTCTCCGTCTGCCAGAAAAGAAATACCTGTCCGTACACAGAAGCCGACGATAAACAGACCTGCACAGCAAAAAGCTGCAAGTACTGTAAGAAGCACTCCTGCTCAGAATGCAAGAAAACCTGTTTCTGCACAGCAGAATAGAAAAAAATCAGTAAACAAGAGATATAATTTCATCAATTCCGTTCTTGTTGCCTGTGTATGCATTATCTTTATTTCTATTCTTACCGTTACAGCTTCTACCGTAGCTATGACGACGATAAACGATATTCTTGTTATCGACAGAAGCGGTAGCGACGACTATATTTCCGTGTATGTTCCTCCCGAGGTTACGGAATATGAGGGCGTTTTTGAAATAGTGAAGAATGCAGGTCTTATCAGACAGCCTCTTATAACTGATATTTTCTGTAAATTCCGTCATTACGATGAAGTCAGACGCTATAACAAAGAAACCGAGCAGTATGAGACAGTGAGAATCAAATATTCACCCGGAACATATTTTCTCAACGCTGAGATGGGAATTGAAAGTATTCTCGAAGAAATTATGGTTTCCAGCAGCGGATATAAGGATACGGTAAGACTTACATTCCCTGAGGGATGGACTGTTGCGCAGATTTTCGAAAAGCTCGAAAAGTATAATGTCTGTCAGGCTGATAAGCTCTATGCTAATCTTGATATTATAGGAAACGAATATGGTTTTATAAGCAGTATCGGCACTGTAAACGGAAGATATCTCAAGGCTGAGGGCTATCTATTCCCTGATACCTATGATTTCTTTATCGGTGAAAATGCCGGCTCGGTTATCAAAAAGCTTCTCAATAATTTCGATAATAAGTGGAAGGACGAATATAATGCCAGAGCTAAAAAGCTTGGTATGACCGTCGATCAGATAATTACGATAGCTTCCATTATTCAGAGAGAGGCCAAGGATACGACACAGATGGATGTTATTTCGTCGGTAATTCATAACCGCCTCAAAGATAGTGCCACATATCCCACTATAGGTATGAACTCCACAAAGGACTATGTTTTGTCTCTAAAGGAATTTAATCTTTTCTCAGATTTCTACTATAATCTTTATCTTAATTCCTATAACACTTACAGTAATCAGGGATTGCCACCCGGACCTATCTGTAATCCCAGTGCTGCTGCTATCCGTGCAGCTCTTTACCCTGAGGACAGCGATTATTATTTCTTCTGTCATAACGATAACGGTGATATTTTCCTTGCCAAGACAGCGAGTGAGCATCAGGCAAATACAGAAAAGGTGCTATACGGCAGATGATGGAGAATAAAATGAATAAAAAAATAAAAAAGCCTGAGCTTTTAGCTCCGGCAGGGGATATGGAAAGATTAAAATCAGCCATAAGATATGGCGCTGATGCAGTTTATCTGGGCGGTACGGTTTTCGGTATGAGAGCAGCACCTGCAAATTTCGATAAAGAAGAGCTCTGTGAGGCTGTTTCATACGCGCACGAAAGAGGCGTCAAGGTATATCTGACATGTAATGTTTTACCCAGAAGCAACGAAATAGAGCTTTTGCCGGGATTTTTCGAAAATGCCGTTAAGGCAGGGGTGGATGCTCTGATAATCTCCGATATGGGTGTTCTCGAATATGCTAAAAAATATGCTCCCGGGGTCGAAATTCATATTTCTACTCAGACCGGTATAGTAAACTATGCTGCTGCTAATGCGTTTTATAATCTTGGCGCAAAAAGAGTAGTAACAGCACGTGAACTCAGTATGAAGGAAATAGAAATTCTCAGAGAAAATATTCCTGATGATATGGATATTGAATGCTTTGTACACGGCGCTATGTGCGTTTCCTTTTCGGGAAGATGCCTTATTTCCAACTATCTCGTAAACAGAGATGCAAACAAGGGTGAATGTGCTCAGCCTTGCCGCTGGAAGTATTCTCTTATGGAAGAAACCAGGCCGGGTCAGTATTTCCCTGTCTACGAAGGTGATGGAGGAACATACATTCTTAATTCAAAGGATATGTGTATGATCGAACACATTCCGCAAATGATTAAGGCCGGTATCACAAGCTTCAAAATTGAAGGCAGAGCGAAATCCGATTATTATGTTTCTGTAGTTACGAATGCATACCGAAAGGCTATTGACGGTTATTTCGAAAATCCGTCAGATGATTATAAGCCTGAGCAGTGGATTTTGGACGAGATGCGACGTGTAAGCTATCGCGATTATTGTACGGGATTCTTTTTCGGAGACCCTTCGGATGATGCTAATATCAGCTACAAGGGCGGATATAACAGAGAATGGGATGTTGTGGCTGTAGTCGACAGATGCGAAAACGGTGTCGTTTACTGTACACAGAGAAACCGTTTTTTTGACGGCGAAGAAATAGAAGTAATGCCTGTAGGCGAAAAGCCCTTCACCGTTATAGCAAAAAATCTCAGAAATGCAGACGGAGAGAGAATAGAGTCTACTAATCATGCCATGATGAAATTTTCTTTTGAATGTGATTCTGTACTTGAGAAAGATACTATTTTAAGAAAAGAACGTGCCGAAAAATCACGGGTAATCATATAACGGACGGTAGAAATACCGTCTGTTTTCTTATTTGCTAAGAAATTTTATAAAATTATCGTAAAAAACGAAAAAATATTTCTAAAAACTGTTGGCATATTCTTTTTTTTATTATATAATGTACAGGTATAATTATGTTCGGTTATTATATATAATTGCGGTAACATAAAAATAACGGAGGTGTATTATGCCGTCTAAGTATAGTGTTTCTCTAGCAAAATTTCTGAAAGACCTTCAGATGGAAACTTTGTTTTTACCGAAAGCTCCGGACGAAATTTTCATTTCATCGCCCGATGTTAACAGACCCGGCCTGTTTATTTCCGGGTATGAAAATTTCTTCGATAACCGTCGCGTTAACTTTTTAGGTAAAACAGAGGTTGAATATATCAACAGCTACCCTGATAATGAGAGAAGAGAAAGGGTAGAACGTTTTATGGCTATGGAGCCCGCTTGTGTTATCATTACCAGAACACTTCCTTGCCCCGCGGAAATACTTGAATTTGCGCCCAAATATAATGTGCCTGTACTTCTCAGTAACGACTCTACCTCCAGAGCGATGGCCGATGTTATCGGTTATCTTAATGTAGAGCTCGCAGAGAGAATAACCCGTCACGGTGTTTTCGTAGAAGTTTATGGTGAGGGTGTTCTTATTCTTGGTGACAGCGGTGTAGGTAAAAGTGAAACTGCCGTCGAGCTTATCAAAAGAGGACACCGTCTCGTAGCCGATGATGCTGTCGAGATTAAGAAGACGGGCGCACGAACCATCGTAGGTTCTGCCCCTGATAATATAAGACATTTCATCGAGCTTCGCGGTATAGGTATCATAAACGCGAGACGAATTTTCGGTATGGGTGCCGTAAAGCTCAATGAGAAAATCGATATGGTAATTGAGCTTGAGCCCTGGGACAGTGAAAAGGTATATGACCGAATGGGCATGGAAAATGAGTACACTGAAATTTTAGGCGTAAAGGTGCCTCACACGGTGGTACCTGTTAAGCCCGGTAGAAATCTTGCAGTGATTATTGAGGTTGCTGCTATGAACAACAGACAGAAGAAAATGGGATATAATGCTGCCCGTGAGCTTATGCATAATCTGGGAATGGTTGACGATATTATCCCTCAGGAAGAAGAACTTAAAATCTGGGGCAATTTTTAATTATTTAATAAAGGAGTATTAATATGTATAAAATTGGTGTTGATTTAGGCGGAACAAATATTGCTGTCGGAGTTATAGACAGTGAATATAAAATTATAGGTACAGGGAAAGCTAAAACTAACATTCCTCGTCCTGCAGAAGAAATTTTCGACGACATCGTAAAGTGTATTTATGCAGCTTGTGAAAATGCCGGTGTAGATATTTCAGAGATTGAATCTGTAGGTATCGGTACACCCGGTTCATGTGACAAGGAAAACGGTGTGATTCTTTATGCCAATAACCTTTACTTTGATCATGTACCTGCAGTTAAACTCATCAACGATAAAATACCGGGTGTGAAAGTGTATATCGAAAATGATGCTAACTGTGCCGCTTTGGGTGAGGCTCTGGCAGGTTCAGGCAGAGGCAAGAAAAGCTTTATCGCTATCACACTCGGCACAGGTGTCGGCGGTGGTGTTATTCTTGACGGCAAGGTGCTCGCCGGATGTAATGATGCAGGCGGAGAGCTTGGTCATATCACTATAAAATTTGACGGTGAGCAGTGTAACTGCGGCAGAGTCGGATGCTTTGAAAGGTATGCTTCTGCTACAGCACTCGTAAATCAGACTAAGGCTGCTATGGAGAATAACAAAGACAGTAAGATGTGGGAGCTTTGCGCAGGCGACATCAATAATGCAGGCGGAAGAACTGCTTTCGATGCTATGAGAGCAGGAGACGAAGCCGGTAAAGAGGTTGTAGATAACTATATCAGATATATTGCTATCGGTACTACGGATATTGTAAACATTTTCCAGCCCGAAATGATTTGCTTCGGCGGAGGAATCTGTAATGAAGGAGAAACCTTACTTGCGCCGCTCAGAGAATATGTAGCAAAATGGCGCTATAGCAAAATGCAGGAGAAGCAGACTGAGATCTGCCGTGCAACGCTCGGCAACGATGCAGGTATTATCGGTGCAGCACTTGTTACATATTAATTTTTGGAGGTAGTTCTTTGAACAGATTGATAAACAGTCTTGACGAAAGAAAAATATCTTACCGTTTAAACGAGCCTATGAGGCTTTATACTACATTTAAAACAGGCGGTCCTGCCGAACTGTTTATAGTTCCTCGCGATGAGAATGAATTGAAGCAGATTCTTTGTTTCTGCAGTGATACGGACACCGATTATTTTGTTCTCGGTAAAGGCAGTAATCTTCTCGTGAGCGATGACGGTATAAGAAATAAAGCAGTCATATATATCGGCGATAATTTCGGATACATCAAAGAAATTGATGACTGCACTTTCGAAGCCGGGGCAGGTGCAAGCGTCGCTTCTATATGCAAATATGCGCTTTCAAAAAGTCTTTCAGGACTTGAGTTTGCATACGGTATTCCCGGTTCTGTCGGTGGAGCGGCATTTATGAATGCAGGTGCTTACGGTGGAGAAGTAAAAGATGTCATCAGTCTTTGTAAGCATATCTCTGCAAAGGGTGAGATCGGTTCTTTTGCTGATAACGAGCTTGATTTCTCTTATCGTCACAGCATATATTCAAAAGGCGGATATGTTATTACGAGTGTAGTTTTCAGACTTAAAAAAGGTGACAGAAGCAAAATAGAGGAAGCTATGCACGATTTCATTTCGAGAAGAAAAGATAAGCAGCCTCTCGAATATCCGAGTGCAGGCAGTGTGTTTAAACGACCTGAAGGGTATTTTGCAGGAGCTCTTATCGAGCAGAGCGGACTTAAAGGAAAAAGAATAGGCGGTGCGATGGTTTCTGAAAAGCACGCCGGCTTTATAATCAATTACGATAATGCGACAACTCAAGATGTTGTCAATCTTATAAAACACTGTCAGAAAACTGTGAAAGATAAGTTTTCAGTAGAGCTTGAAACTGAAATTAAGTTTGTCTGATGCTGAAAAAACATCGGATTATGCTTGCAGTATCTGTGAAGCGGAATTTTTAATGTAAAATGACAGTTTGGAGGGCGTATATGTCTTTTTCTTCGGAAATTAAAGATGAATTGATCAAAATTGAAAATATGCCCGAGTGCTGTACTCATGCGATGGCATACGGTATGTTTCTCTTCGGGCGTTCCTTTACACTTTCAGATGTATCTTTAATGACAGATAATGAATCTGTAGCAAATAAATATCTTGAGTTAGCAGAGCGTGCATGCTGCCTTAATGCACAGCTGAGTGTGTCTAAGGCGGGTAAATATACCGTGTCTTTTGAAGGTGATAAAGATCGTGAAAAAGTGCTTTCTGTCTTCTCTTGTACAGGAAATGAAAGGACTCACCGTATCGACAGAGGTAATCTTACCAATGATGCTGCGGATAACGAAGAGAATACCGGCTGCTGTGATGCTGCCTTTCTCAGAGGTGTATTCTTATCCTGCGGAACAGCAAGTGATCCTAATAAAAGCTATCACCTTGAATTCGTAGTGCCATTTAAAACACTCAGTCTGGATCTGATGAAGATTCTTAATGAATATGGCATTAAGGCTAAGCATATGGTGAGAAGATATGTAAATGTGATTTACATAAAGGACAGTGAGTCTATCGAGGATCTTCTCACTCTTATGGGTGCTCATATGGCGTCTATGGAGATAATGAATATAAAAATTTATAAGGATGTCCGAAATCTGACAAACAGACGTAACAATTTTGAAAACGCCAATTTATCACGCACTGTGTTTGCATCCTTTGATCAGGTCAGTGCTATCGAAAAACTTAAGATAAGCGGTGCGTTTGATTCTTTACCGGATGACCTTAAGCAGGTAGCTGTTTTAAGAATAGACAACCCTGATGCCAGTCTCAGGGAAATAGGGGAGCTTTGCATACCTAAAATGAGTCGCTCCGCCGTAAATCACAGACTGAAAAAACTGATAAGTATTTCAGAAAACCCCGTAAAGGAAGAAGAAAAAGCTGATGAAGAATAAATTTTCTGTCCCACAGGCAGAACTTGACAAACAAAAAGAATATTCGGAACTCGTAAAAACCGTGCTTTCCTCGCGCTTTCCTGACGAAAAGCCTAAAGCCTTTGTGCACACTTACGGCTGTCAGGGTAATGTTTCCGACGGAGAAAGATTACAGGGAATGCTCCGTGAAATGGGATATGAGTTTACTGATTCTCCTGAGAGTGCCGATTTCGTTTTATATAATACCTGTGCTATCCGTGAGCATGCTGAAGACAGGGTTTTCGGTAATGCGGGAGCACTCAAGCCCATAAAAAAGAACAGACCGGATATGATTATCGGTCTTTGCGGATGTATGACGCAGCAGGCAAGCGTAGCTGAAAGGCTCAGAAAAAGCTTTCCCTTCGTTGATATTGTTTTCGGTACTCACGTAGCGTACAGATTACCTGAGTTTGTTTACCGTGTGCTTTGCACAGGAAAAAGAGTTATCGATATAACAGACAGCGAAGGTAATATAGTGGAGGGTCTGCCTATAAAAAGAGACGGTACCTTTAAGGCTTGGGTTCCTATTATGTACGGGTGCAATAATTTCTGTTCATACTGCATAGTACCTTATGTACGCGGAAGAGAAAGAAGCAGAGACTTTGATACTGTTATAAATGAAGTAAGCGGTCTCGTTGAATCAGGCTACAAGGAAATTACTCTTCTCGGTCAGAATGTAAATTCATACAATAAAGATTTATCTGAGGATAAGCGTTTTCCCGCACTGTTAAAGAAAATCAGTGAAATCAAAGGAGATTTTATTGTAAGATTTATGACTTCTCATCCGAGAGACTGTACAAAGGAACTTCTGGATGTTATGGCTTCGTCTGATAAAATAGCTAAACATCTTCATCTTCCTTTTCAGTCAGGTAACGACAGAGTTCTCAAAGAAATGAACAGACATTACGACAGGGAAAAATATCTCGGTCTTATTGACTATGCTTATTCTCTTATGCCCGAGCTTTCGATAACAAGTGATGTTATCGTTGGTTTCCCGGGAGAAACCTATGACGAGTTCAGAGATACACTTTCACTTATTGAAAAGGTTAAATACACATCTCTGTTTACCTTTATTTTTTCACCGCGTCCGGGTACCAAGGCTTATGATATGCCTGATGTGGTTTCGAGAGAAGAAAAAGGTAAATGGTTCAAAGAACTTACAGATCTTCAGGAGTCTATTGCGGGAAAGAGAACCGCTTCTATGAAAGGTAAAACCTACCGTGTACTTGCTGAAGGCAAGGCAAAGGGCGAGGGTGTTCTTTCAGGCAGAACCGAAGGAAATGTAATAATAGAATTCAAAGGTGATGAAAGCCTTATAGGTACTTTCGTCAACGTAGAAGTTACTGAGCCTAAAACTTGGGTGGTTTACGGTGAATACAGAGGATAATTTACACTTACATCTGTAAGCGTATTTATTATAAAAATTATAATTTTAAGGAGTACGACAAATGGACGTAATCAAACTTACACGCGAGCTTGGCGCAGCAATCCAGCAGGATGAACGCTACCTTGCTTTCGCAAAGGCTAAGGAAGCCAACGAAAATGACAAAGAACTCAACGATCTTATGGGCAAGCTTCAGCTTGTGCAGATGAATTATCAGATCGAAGCAAGCAAGGAAGAGCCCGATGCAGAAAAGATGCGTGCTTTCGAAGAGGAATTCAACGAAGCTTACACAACTCTTATGGATAATGAAAAAATGCAGGCTTATGACGAAGCAAGAACTGCTGTAGACGAAATGATGAACTACATTATGCAGATTTTAGGTCTTTGCGTAAACGGTGCAGATGCTGCCACATGTGAGCCTCCCAAGGCTGAAGAACACAATTGCGGCGGTTCATGCTCATCCTGCAGCGGTTGCCACTAATCATTAAAATAATCAGTAAAAACTCAGGAGGAAAAACAATATGTCCGAAATGACACCGATGATGGCGCAGTACTTTGAAATAAAAAAGGAATATCCGGATACTATTTTGTTTTTCCGACTGGGCGATTTTTACGAAATGTTTTTCGATGATGCCAAGCTTGCCTCAGCTGTGCTTGAGCTTACTCTTACGGGTCGAGCCTGCGGGGGCGGGGAAAGGGCACCCATGTGCGGCGTTCCCTTTCATTCTGCTGATAATTATATTGCCAAGCTTGTAAGCAAAGGCTATAAGGTAGCAATATGCGAGCAGGTTGAAGATCCTGCTACAGCTAAAGGTATCGTTAAAAGAGATGTTATCCGAGTTATTACAAAGGGTAGTATTATCGAAAATTCGATGCTTGACGAATCGAAAAATAACTATCTTACTTCGATTTATCTTAATGATGAAGGAGCCGGAATATGCTTCTGCGATGTTTCGACAGGTTTGGTAAATCTTACTTTTATTGAAAACTGTAAAAGTATAGAAAATAAAATCATCAATGAACTCGGTGTTTTTTCTCCGAGTGAAATAGTTCTCAGCAGAAGTGTGTCTGAAAATAAAAACATTGCCGCTTTCATAAGAAAAAAGGTTGATGCTATCTGTGAAATACCCGAGGATAAGTATTTCGATTATGATGATAATTTAGAGGAATGCATCAGTCATTTCGGTGACAGTGTCCTTACTTCTACAGGTGTAGATAAATGTCCTGATGCTATAATTGCTTTAGGAGCAACTGTAAGATATCTTAAGACAGTACAGAAGAATAATCTTGAAAATATCCGTGATATCAATTTTTATTCCGACAGTCAGTATATGAAGATTGATTATTCTACGAAAAGAGATCTTGAAATCACTGAAACAATGAGGAGCAGAGAGAAAAAAGGCTCTCTACTCTGGGTTCTTGACAAAACAAAAACCGCCATGGGTAAGCGTCTTTTACGCTCCTGGCTCGAAAAGCCTTTAGTTAATTACAATCTCATTACCCGCAGACATAATGCTGTTGGTGAATTGGTTGACAACAATATGAAGCTGTCCGACCTTTCGGAAGCTCTTTCCGGTATTTTTGATATCGAAAGACTTATGACAAGAATAGTTTTCGAATCTGCAAACGGAAAGGATCTTAATTCTCTTAAGCAGACTATTTCTGCTTTACCTCAGATTAAATCTTTGCTTTCTGATTCTGCTTGCGCTTATCTTAAGCAGCAGTATGAAAGTATTGATCTTCTCGAGGATGTTTTTAATCTTATCGACGCCGCTATCAGTCCTGACGCGCCCTTCAGTGTCAGAGAGGGCGGAATTATAAAATCAGGCTTTAATGCTGAACTTGATTCTCTTAAGGATATTAAATCCAACGGTGAAGGATACATAAGAGAAATCGAAGCCCGTGAAAAAGAAAGAACGGGTATTACCAAATTAAGAGTAGGCTATAACAGGGTATTCGGTTATTATATTGAGGTTACTAACTCATTTAAAGAACTTGTACCCGATGACTATATAAGAAAACAGACTCTCGCTAATGCTGAGAGATATATTACTCAGGAGCTTAAGGACTACGAAAGTAAGGTCCTCGGTGCTGAGGAAAGAATAGTTAAAATTGAATATGAAATCTTCTGTCAGATAAGAAAAAGTGTGGCAGATGAGTATAACAGAATCAAATCTACGGCTTCAGCCATTGCAGTTACGGATGTTCTTTGCTCTTTTGCTAAGACGGCACTTTCTAATAATTATGTTTGCCCTGTAATGAATAATACATCTGTGATTGATATAACAGAAGGCAGACATCCTGTTGTCGAACTGCTGCTTGATGGTGCGCCCTTTGTTCCGAATGATACATATATGGACTGCGGCGATGACAGATGCTCCATAATTACAGGTCCTAATATGGCGGGTAAATCCACTTATATGCGTCAGGTCGCCCTTATCTGTTTAATGGCGCAGATAGGCTCTTTTGTACCTGCAAAGAGAGCAGAGCTTTCGATAATTGACAGCATTTTTACCCGTGTAGGTGCATCAGACGATCTTGCTACAGGCCAGTCGACCTTTATGGTTGAAATGAATGAAGTTTCAAACATTATCAAAAATGCAAATAAAAACAGTCTCATTATTCTCGATGAGGTCGGCAGAGGAACATCTACCTTTGACGGAATGAGTATAGCACGAGCTGTACTTGAATATATTGTTGACAAAAAGAAACTAGGCGCAAAAACGCTGTTCTCAACTCATTATCACGAGCTTACCGAGCTTGAAAGCCAGCTTGACGGAATAAGGAATTATAATATTTCCGTCAAGAAAAAGGGTGACACTATTACCTTCCTCAGAAGAATAGTGAGAGGTGCCGCTGACGGAAGTTACGGTATCGAGGTGGCTAAGCTGGCGGGTGTACCTAACAGTGTGGTTTCTCGTGCAAGACAGATTCTCGTTGAGCTCGAAGCTATGAATCCAGAACAGAAAACAGTGATGAAAAACATTGTTTTCGATGAAACAGAAGAGGAAGACCTTCAGATTTCTCTGAAATCTACCTTTGATGATGAAATAATAGATACCATAAAAAATATTGACATAAATACACTTACTCCACTTGAAGCGCTCACTACGCTTCACGAGCTTGTTACTAAGGCAAGACAGTCGGGCATGTAAAAGAAAGGAAGCGATAACTTTATGGCACGAATTAATGTATTATCAAAACACATAGCAGAATTAATTGCTGCCGGTGAAGTTGTCGAAAGACCTGCATCGGTAGTTAAAGAGCTAATGGAAAACTCGATTGATGCCGGTGCTACTACGATTACATTGGAAATACGTAACGGCGGCGTAACATATATACGTATTACCGATAACGGCTGCGGAATTTGCAGAGAAGATGTTCCGAAAGCATTTCTTAGTCACGCTACCAGTAAGGTCAGGGATGTGGATGATCTTAATTCCATTTTCACCCTTGGGTTCCGCGGTGAAGCACTGGCTTCGATAGCTGCTGTTTCACGAACTGAAATACTTACGAAAACTATTGAAGAAGAAATGGGTACCGCTTTTACCATTGAGGGCGGTGTGCAGGTCAATTATGATGCGGCCGGATGTCCTAACGGTACTACTATAGTTGTTAGAGATCTTTTTTATAACACACCTGCACGTATGAAGTTTCTTAAGCGCGACGTTTCCGAAGCGAATGCTGTGGCCGATATTGTGGATAAAATCGCATTATCTCATCCGGAAATAAGCATAAGATTTATCCGAGAGGGAAAGCAGGCGCTGATTACTCCAGGTGACGGAAAGCTTCTCTCGGCTATATATTCTGTTTTTGGCAGAACCTTTGCTGAAAGTCTCCTTGAGGTTGATTATGAGCTCGACGGTATAAAGGTCAGCGGGTTCGTTTCCAAGCCTGTTTGCTCGAGACCTTCGAGAGCTATGCAGTATTTCTTTCTCAATAACAGAAACATCAAGTCACGTTCGATAATGGCTTCGATGGAAAATGCTTACAAGAACACTATCATGGTAGGTAAATTTCCGAGCTGTGTTCTTAATGTGTATGTAAGGCCTGAAACAGTGGATGTTAATGTTCATCCGGCTAAGACAGAGGTTCGTTTCAGTGACGAAAGAAAGGTTTCTACGGCTGTTTATTATGCTGTTAAGGGCGCTTTAAGTGATTTCGACAGTGCACCTCAGGTTGATACTGTAAAAATAGCCAAGCTTACAGAAAAAGCAAAGCCTGATTACGCTCAGCTTCATATGGTTGAAGAAGATGTTCCGACACCTGTAAGACAGGCTCCTGAAAAAGTATTTAAAGCACCTTTAGAGAAAAATACTTCTATTCCGCAGAAAAACGATAAGGCTTTCTGGAATAAAATGTCTTCTTCCGAGTTCAAAAGTGCTACTGCTGTTTCAGCTCCCGAACATATCAATAAAGGATTTACCAATGCTGATGAGCCTGACTTAGTTTCAGGATTTAAGTCTAAGGTCAGAGCTGCTCAGACTGCTTCTGCTCCCGTACGGCATAGTGAGCCTTCTCAGGAAAGAAAAAATCAGTCTGTCATAAAAAACGATTCAGCAAAGACAGATACGTTTTCTTCTGATATAAAAACTGAAGCTGAATCAAGCAAAAGAGTTGTTATAGCAGAAGAGAAAACAGCTCCTAAGCCACTCAGACTTTTAGGTGAAGCTTTCAAAACTTATATTATCTGTGAATATGATAATAAGGTCTGCCTTATAGATAAACACGCAGCACACGAAAGAGTTATCTATAACAAGATAAAAAAGAACGCACAGGATAATGTTTCGTCTCAGGTGCTTTTGACGCCTGTTACCGTTACACTCAATAAAAATGAATATAACACAATAATTGATAATCTCGATATTTTTTCAAAAGCCGGGTATCTTGTAGAGGATTTCGGCACGGGAACGGTTATTGTCCGTGAATGTCCTATGCTTATTTCAGGTGACGATATCGAGGATACAGTAGTTGAGATGGCACTTTATCTCAGTGAAAACAGAACAAACATTGAAACAGAAAAGATTGACCGTATTCATCATACAGCCGCCTGTAAGGCTGCTATCAAGGCCGGATACAAAAATTCGACCGCTGAAATGAAAGTTCTTGCAGAAGCTGTTCTTTACGATGACAGCGTCAGATACTGTCCTCACGGCAGGCCGGTTCTTCTTGAACTTTCTAAGTACGAACTCGAAAAGATGTTCGGCAGAATACAGTAATTCGGAGAAAACTAATGAAAAAGCCTTTAGTAGTCGTAGTTGTAGGTCCCACCGCATCGGGGAAAACATCTCTTGCTATCGAAATCGCGAAAAAATACGATGGCGATATAGTTTCTGCAGATTCTATGCAGATTTATGAAAATATGGATATTGCCACAGCTAAGCCTACAGAGGAGGAAATGGCTGAGGTAAAGCACCACCTTATCGGTTTTATCGGATGTGACGAGGAATACAGTGTTGCTATGTATAAAAAAGATGCAACTGAAGCAATAAAAAGAATTCTCTCGGAAGGTAAGCTGCCTGTTGTTTGCGGTGGAACAGGTCTGTATATTGATACTCTAATAAAAAACACTACATTTTTTGACTATGAAAAAAATGATGTTCGCTCCGAACTCGAAAAAGAAGCAGATGAAAAGGGGATTGAGGTTCTTCTCGAAAAGCTCAGAGCTGTTGATCCTGAAGCTGCCGTCAGGCTTCATATTAATGACAGAAAAAGAATTATCCGCGCTTTGGAGGTTTATCTTTCTACAGGTAAGACAATATCCGAACAGGACAGGCTTTCCCATATTGAAGAAAGTGAATTTGATTGGTGCATAATCGGACTCACAGCTGACGACAGACAGGTTCTGTATGACAGAATCAATTATAGGGTAGACATTATGCTTGAAAACGGTCTTTTAGCAGAAGCGGAGGATTTTTATGAATCTGACTATTCCCAAACTGCTAAGCAAGCGATTGGCTACAAAGAGCTTAAACCTTACATTGACGGTCTCGTTTCTTTCGGAGAGGCTGTCGAAAAATTAAAAATGGAAACCAGACGATATGCTAAAAGACAGCTTACCTGGTTCAGACGCAATAAAGATATCAGTTGGATCAGTATTGATAATACAGGTGACAGAAAGCTTATTGATATCGCTTCTGAAATTATTAACGAATATTCAGGTGATTAAACTATGAATTCTTCCAAAGATAAAAAAATTGTACTGGGAATGCTTGCAGTTTTTGCTGTGCTCGCGATTCTCTATGCTTCACAGTATGTCTATTCAAAGAGTACGGGAAAAATAGAGTTTGAATATGCTCTGAAATATACTCAGGAAGAGAAATTGAATGTCAGAGGCTTTGCTGTTCGTGATGAAAACAGGGTTGTAGACGGTAAAAATGTTTCTGTTCTCGTTAAGGATGACAACAAAGTATACGTTCCCATTTTGTCTGACAGCGCAAATGTCGGTAAAAAGGATGTTATTGCACTTACATTCAGTTCTGCAGAAGAAGCCGAGAATTATCTTAAGGCAAAACAGCTGCAGTCCAAGCTTGAAGATTTACAGAATCTTAAAAGTCAGGGAGATCTGAATTATGTAAACGTTGTATATCTTAATTCTAGCATATATAACTCTGTAGACAATTATGTAGATTCGGTTAAAAACTCTGATTTTTCGGTTCTCGACGGTTCAGTCAGCGATTTTATTTCCAAGGTTTCAACCAAACAGATTGCAACGGGATCGGGATTTGACATCGATGCACAGATAAAAGCGGTAAAAAGTGAGCTTAAGGCTGTTCAGAAAAGCTATAAAAAGACAGGTGAGGTAAAATCTCACTATTCGGGTTATTTTGTCAGTAATGTAGACGGTTATGAATCGCTTAAATCCTATGATGATGTAAAGAAGAAAAAGGTGACTGTCAACGAAGGAAATACCCTTATTAACAGTCAGAATAAGCCTGTAGATAATGCTTTCGGAAAAATTATCGCTCAGCACACCTGGTATTTCATTTTTGATACATCGATTACTGATGCTTCGGTGATAAGAACAGGATATTATGTTACTGTTGATTTTCCTGATAAAAATATCAAAGGAGTTACAATGAAGGTTCACAGTGTTTCTGAGCTTAACGGTGATACAATTACTGTAAGCCTGCAGTGTACCTCGATGAATGAAGATCTGGCTAATCTGAGAATCGAAAATGCTGCTATTACCGTTAAGGATTATAATGGCTACAGAATCAGTAATGATGCGATAACGGAAAATGAAGACGGTCTCAAGGGTGTATATGTTGCTTTGGGTAATTATGTTAAATTTACGCCGATAAATATTATTTATTATGGTGATGATTATGTTATCGCTGGAAAGTATATAGCTTATAAAGAGGATGAAGAGGGTAACAAGGTAATCGATGAGGAGAAAACAGGTAAATACCGCAGTATTAACCTGTACGATAAAGTTATAGTAAAGGGGATGCATATTGAAGATGGCATGCTTATCAGTTGAGGAGCGCTTTAAGAATATAGATTATAATATTGATTTTATCAATGAACGTATCGCTGAAGCGGCATATAAAAGCTCGAGAAATTTTGAAGATATAAACTTTATGGCTGTAACCAAAACTGTCGAACCGATGTTCATAAACCGTGCCATAGAGAAGGGTATCCGTCTGATCGGTGAGAACAAAGTTCAGGAACTTCTTTCAAAGAAGGAATATCTTGATTTAAGTGACTGTCAAGCGCATCTTATCGGTCATCTGCAGACTAACAAAGTCAAACAGATTATCGGTGAGGTATCTATGATTGAGTCTGTTGATTCTTTAAAGCTTGCCACAGAGATTTCTAAAAGAAGTCTTTCGTGCGGAATAGTCACTGATTGTCTTATCGAAGTGAATATCGGCGGTGAAGAAAGTAAAACGGGAATCAGACCCGAAATGCTCGATGAGCTTCTGCATCAGGTTATTGAACTGCCTAATATAAAAGTACGCGGATTAATGACGATACCGCCTATTTGTGACAGTAACAGTGAATTGAATAAATATTTTTCAAAAATGCACAATATTTTTATTGACATAAAGGACAAAAAGTTAGATAATACTGATATATCAATACTATCAATGGGTATGTCAGGAGACTATGAACAGGCGATTCTTTGCGGTTCTAATCACGTAAGAATCGGTTCGGCGATATTCGGTCCCAGATTATATTAATAAACTACATCAATATAAAGGAGTAATTAAAATGGGTTTTGTTAAAAATATCAAATCAAAATTTGAGGAGCATTTCATAGCAGACGAAAGAGAATTTGATGAGGATGATGTCGAATACGAGGAAGACGGTGAGTATGAGGACTCTGGCAGCGGTTATTATGATGAAGATAATGAACCTGCTTTCAGCTACGCTCCCGAAAGCTCTATCACCCCTCCCGAATACATAAAATACGGAGAAAGTGCACCTAAGAAAAACGAAAGAGTGGCGTCCTTTGAACAAAAGACTGTCAAACAGCAGCCCAAAAGCAATATTTACAATATGAATTCTGCTAAGACACAGTCTAAATTCAAGCTTAATTTTATTGCATTACATGACATTTATGATGCTAAAAATGTAGCTAATCTTATGATCGACCAGAATGCTATGGTTGTTGTTAATCTTGGCCTTCTTTCTGATGAACAGAAGAGAAGAGCTATGGACTTCCTCGACGGTGCCAAGTATGTAACTAACTCCATATTTACACGTTTTACAGAGAATATCTGTGCATTCCTTCCTGAAAGCGTAGAATTACACGGTGATTTTTACGGCCAGGTTGACCTCGATGATTTCGCAAATTTCTGATTTATAACTGATTAAAGGAGAGATTACAATGATGTTACCTAACCAGATTAATAACCAGCGATTTTCTGCTGTGGGTAAAGGCGGTTACCGTGCCAGTGAGGTTGATGCTTTTATACAGAGAGTTTTTCAGAACTACAGCAAGCTTTACAGCGACAATAATATTCTCAGAGAGAGACTTTCCGCCATCACTCCTTTAATAGATGAATATAACGAAAATAAAAGAGCGATTGCTGATGCTCTTATCTGGGCTAAGACTACCTCTGACAAGACTGTTGATCAGGCTCGCGGCGAAGCAGAAAGCCTGATTGAAAATGCAAAAGCTGAGGCTGAGAAAATTATTGCTGATAAAACAAGTGAAGCTAAGGCTGTTTATGCTCAGGAGCTCGACAGCTCCAAGGCTGAGCTTGAAAAGATTAAAGGTGAGCTTGAGCTTACCAGAAAACAGGCTGACGATTTTTCGGAAAAATATATCGCTGATATAAACACAAAAGCTGCTTCCTTGATTGAAGAGGCTAATGCTAATGCGTCCCGAATAGTTTCCGATGCTTATAAAGATGCTCAGACAGCACGTGATAAAGCTGACGAGATAATAAAAAAAGCAAATGAAGAGCTCGAAGCTATAAAAAATGAAGCTGCAAAGCTTAAGGCTGAAATAGAAAAAGCTGTAAAGCTTGCCGTTGAATCGGTTTCCGTTATTTCTGTATCAGAATTTAAGATGCAGGAAGCACCTGTCGCGGAAGCTATTGAAGCTTCGCAGATCGATTTGGACGAAATAGAAGAATTTACCTTTGATTTTGATGAAGAAATCGAAGAAGCACAGGATTTTATTGAAGAAAAACAGGATTCAGAGTCAGATTTTACTGTGGAGACTGCTTTTGATGCTTATTCTGTAGAAGTGAAAAGCGAAGAGTCCGTCGAGTCTGAAGATCTGATTTCCGGAGGCTCAAATACTTCTATGCCGGATGTCAATGCTTACATATCTAAAATTTTTGATTCAGCCGGAAGCGAGGGTAGTGATTTTTCTGCCTTTGTAGAAGGTCTGGATGATGCATTCGCAAGCTCACTCGAAGAAAGTGACATAAGCTTTGATGACCTTAAGACTGTAATGGAAAACGGTAAAGTTTATTCAGATGAAGAAGATTAATAAGATACGCTTATTTTCCTTAGGCATAATATCAGTTATGCTTGTGGCGGATCAGGTTATTAAATATTTTGTTGATATATATCTTAAGCCTGTTTCCGTTAAAATGCTTGTTCCCGGTTTCATTCAGCTCCATTATTTTGAAAATGACGGAGCTATGATGGGTATGATGAGCGGTAAAACCGAGATAATGACGGTCGCTTCCGTTATCTGTATGCTCCTGATTCTGGCAGTAATACTGTCGGGAAAATTCAAATTCGGAGTGGATTATGTGTGCATTGTTTTCATGGCCGCAGGCGGATTGGGCAATATAATCGACAGGGTTTTCAGAGGTTATGTAATCGACTATATTGAGGTACTGTTTGTAGATTTCTATATTTTCAACTTTGCCGACTGTCTTGTTACATGCAGTGCATTTGTAATTATATTTTATAAAATATATTCCGTTTATAAGGAATATAAAAACAAGAAAGAGAAAAATGTTTAATGGTTGATGCACAGATTTTTGTGGTAAATGAAGAGAGTAGTGGAGAAAGAATAGATAAGATCGTTTCTCTTATCTGTGATGGTCTGAGTCGTTCTGCAGCTCAGAAGCTCATCGATGAAGGTAATGTCACTGTTAATTCTCTTGTTATCACTAAAAATTATAAAGTAAAAGTTTACGATAAAATTGTTGTCAGAGTTCCTGAGCCGAAAGAACTTGAAATTTTGGCTGAAAATATACCTCTGGATATCCGTTATGAGGACGAGGATTTGCTTGTAGTAAACAAGAAAAAGGGTATGGTGGTTCATCCTGCTGCCGGCAACTATGACGGAACCTTGGTGAATGCACTTATGTATCATTGCAAAGATTCGCTTTCAGGTATAAACGGTGTTATCCGACCCGGTATTGTTCACAGAATAGATAAGGACACAAGCGGACTTCTGATAGTGGCAAAGAATGATTTCGCACATATATCTTTGGCCGAGCAAATAAAGGCGCACACTTTTACCAGAGAATATCAGAGTGTGGTGTACGGCGGATTTAAAAATGAAGAGGGTACTGTGGATGCTCCTATCGGCAGGCATCCTGTCGACAGAAAGAAAATGACCGTAACGGTAAAAAATTCTAAGAATGCCACCACTCATTACAGAGTTGTAAAACGCTATAATGATTTTACACATCTTGCCCTGAGACTTGAAACAGGCAGAACACATCAGATTCGAGTTCATATGTCCTATATCGGACATCCTGTAGCAGGTGATCCTGTTTACGGTCCTAAAAAAGTTATCGAATATCTCGAAGGACAGTGCTTACACGCAGGTCTGATAGGCTTTAAACATCCCAGAACGAAAGAATATATTGAAATTCAGAGCGAATTGCCTGAATACTTCACCTCATTTTTAAGGAGGCTAAAAGATGATTAATAAAACTAAAACTGATTTTTCTGATTGGCTCATTGCTTCAGATATTGACGGCACGATAAATGATAAGTCGAGACATTTAGTTAAAAGAAACTACGATGCTGTTCAGAAATTTGTAAATGAATATAAAGGAAATTTTACTCTTGCTTCGGGTCGTTCACCCAACTCTATGAGAAAGCATTATAAAAGACTGAATATACCTGACGGTATGGCAGTTGTTATCAACGGTGCGGGTATTTACGATTTTTCTAAAGAAAAAATGGTGTGGTCAAGTCCTCTCAATGATACCTGCATTGAGCTTGTGAAAAAAAGTGTAAAAACTTTTCCGTTCCTCGCTTTTCAGGTCATTTCCGATAAATATGTTTATCTTTTCAGACCCACACCTTCAGCTCGCATTCTGGCTATAAATGCAAAATTGCCCATAAAATATTATTATAATTTTGATGAAATTCCAAAAGATAACTGGTACAAGGTTATTTATACAGCTTTACCTTTTCAGATAAAGCAGGTCGAAAAGTTCCTTAAAAGTAATTCTGAAAGCCAAGAAAATCTGATGGCTTCATCGCCGTTCAGTTACGAAATGGTTAACGAAGGTACAAATAAAGGGAACGCTGTTCTCAAGCTCGCTGAAATGCTCGGTGTCGAAAAAGAAAAGACCGCGGCAATCGGTGACTACTATAATGACTGGGAGATGCTTAAAGCAGTAGGATTTCCTGCATGCTGCGGTCAGGCTCCCGATGATATGAAAGCACTGTCAAAGCTTGTAACCTGTCACTGTAATTACGGTGCGGTTGCGGATTTGATTGAGCATATACTTAATAAAGTATAATATATAAGGAGGAATATATATGGAAGAAAACAAAAAACTCGAACTGAAAAAATTAGCGGTTCAGGTAAGAAAAGGTGTTATTGAAGGCACCTACAATGCAAAGTCCGGTCATCCCGGCGGTTCACTTTCAATTGCAGATATAATCACTTATCTGTATTTCTCGGAAATGAATGTCAGCCCTGAAAAGCCTGATTGCGAAAACAGAGACAGATTTGTTCTCTCTAAGGGTCACACTGCTCCTGCTCTTTATGCAGCGTTGGCACTTAAAGGCTTTTTCCCGATGGAACTTATCAAAACTTTAAGAAAGCCCGATTCAATCCTTCAGGGTCATCCCAGCATGAGATATACTCCCGGCGTTGATATGAGCACAGGCTCACTCGGCCAGGGTATTTCTGCTGCTGTCGGTATGGCTCTCGGCGGAAAGCTTCAGGAAAAAGATTTCCGTGTTTACACGGCTCTCGGTGACGGTGAAATCGAAGAAGGTCAGGTTTGGGAAGCTGCTATGTTTGCAGGAAACAAAAAGCTTGATAATCTTGTAGCGATTGTTGACTATAACAAGCTTCAGATTGACGGATCTATTGATGAAGTTAACTCACCTTATCCTATCAAGGAAAAATTCGAAGCTTTTGGCTGGAATGTTATCGAAATCTGCGGACATTGCTTCTCTCAGATAGAGGATGCTTTTGAACAGGCTAAGGCTTGCAAGGGTAAGCCTACCTGTATCGTAGCAGAAACAGTAAAAGGTAAAGGCGTATCTTTTATGGAAGATCAGTGCGATTGGCACGGCACAGCTCCTAAGGCTGAACAGTATGAACAGGCAATGGCTGAGCTTGATGCAGCTCTTGCAGAATTGGAGGCGTAATTATGGCAGATGTAATTAAATGTGCAACCAGAGATGCTTACGGTAATGCTCTGAAAGAGCTTGGCGCAAGAGATGACATTTTAGTTCTTGACGCTGACCTTGCCAAGGCAACCAAAACAATTGCTTTCAAGAAAGAATATCCCGACAAATTTATTGACTGCGGTATCGCTGAAGGAAATATGATGGGTATTGCTGCAGGTTTGGCTACCACAGGATACACAGTATTTGCTTCATCATTTGCTATGTTTGCCGCAGGAAGAGCTTTCGAACAGGTTAGAAACTCCATTGCTTATCCTAATCTTAATGTAAAAATCGGTGCTACACACGCAGGTATTTCTGTAGGTGAAGACGGTGCCAGCCATCAGTGCTGTGAAGATATCGCGCTTATGCGCTCTATTCCGAATATGGTTATTATTAACCCTGCAGACGATGTCGAGGCAAGACAGGCTGTTTTAGCTGCTGCTGAGCACGAAGGTCCTGTTTATATGCGCTTTGGCAGACTTGCAGTACCCCGTGTAAATACAGAGGATTATAAGTTTGAAATCGGTAAGGGCGTAACTCTCAGAGACGGTAAGGAGGTAACTATCGTAGCATCCGGTCTTATGGTTGCAGAGGCTCTCGAAGCTGCAGACAAGCTCGCTGAGGAAGGTATTGATGCCAGAGTTATCAATATTCACACTATTAAGCCTATTGACAAAGAGCTTCTCGTTAAAGCTGCAAAAGAAACAGGTGCTATCGTAACAGCTGAGGAACACAGCATTATCGGCGGTCTTGGCGGTGCTGTATGCGAAGCTATTTGTGAGGAATATCCTGTCCCTGTTATCCGTCTCGGTGTAAATGATACCTTCGGTAAATCAGGTCCTGCTCTTGAACTTCTCAAAATTTATGGTCTTGATGCAGATAATATTGTTAATAAGGCAAAGATTGCTCTCGCAGCAAAGAAATAATTTATTAAATTCCCGAAAGGATTATAGAATAATGAAAGAAATTACAAAAGATATGCTTATCGGTAACATTCTCGATGAAGACAGAGGTACAGCTGTATTTTTCCTTGAAATGGGTATGCACTGTCTCGGTTGTCCTGCATCAAGAGGCGAAACTGTTGAAGAAGCTTGCGCTGTTCACGGCGTAAATGTAGATGAACTCGTTAATAAAATCAACGAGTATCTTGCTTCCAAATAAGCTAATTCAGCAACGAGCCACCTTTATTTGGGTGGCTCTGTTTCTTATGAGAGGTAATTATGGGTAAAATTAAACTTGATGCAAGACTTTCCGCTGTCGCTTCATTAGTCAGAAAGGGAAGCAGAGTGGCCGATATCGGCACAGACCACGGCTATTTGCTCTGCTGGCTTATAGAGAAGGGGATATGTCCCGGAGGTATCGCTGCTGATATTAATAAAGGACCTTTGGAAAATGCTAAAAGGACTGTTATCGAAGCCGGTGTTTCCGATAAGGTCGAGCTTATACTTTCAGACGGACTCAAAAATATTCCCGAAAATTCTTGTGAGGACATTGTTTTAGCAGGAATGGGAGGAAATCTTATCGCTGATATTCTTTCTGCTTGTCCGTGGATATATAATAAAAATCTTCATATTGTGGCACAGCCTATGTCACATGGGGAAGTTTTGCGTGAATTTTATTTGAATAACGGTTTTGATATTCTTGAGGAAAAGACGGCGACAGACGGAAAACGCTTATATTGCGTCATTTCCGCCGTCTACACCGGTGTCAAAACTGAGCGGGATCTTTCATATATCTATCTTGGCAGACTTACGGATAGCAGTGATGAAACAACCAAAAGTTACATAAATAAGATTCTTACAGCACTTGAAAAGAAATATTCTGCTCTTGTTTCAGTCGGTAAGGAAAATGAAACAGATTTAGGTGAAATTATCGCTTCTATCAAAGAAAAAATTTCGGAGGTTTACGATGGTAACGGTTAAAGAAATTTCTGATTTTATAAACAGTTTCGCACCTTATTCGACTCAGTGTGAGTGGGATAATTGCGGTATATTGATCGGTGATAAGGATAAAAGTGTAAAAAAGATAGGTTATGTACTTGATCTTACCTCTGAAGTGCTTAAGGATGCGACTGAAAAGGGAGTGGATCTGATAATTACTCATCATCCTGTTATCTTCAGAGCTCAGAAAAGCTTTCTTAAAGGTGACATTGCTTATGAAGCGGCTTTAAATAATATAAGCGTACTATCTGCCCATACTTGCTTTGATTGTGCTAAGGGTGGAGTAAACGATGTTTTATGCGATGTCCTCGGTATAAGAAATCCCGTGGGGGTACCTTCAGAGTCCTGTTCGGTTCCTATGGCGAGAATAGGGGATATCGATGAGATGTCCTCGCTTGTATTCGCTGAAATGGTAAGCAAAAAATTAGATGTGCCTTGCCGAGTGGTAGACTGTGGAAAAATAATAAAAAAAGTTGCTGTTTGCGGAGGTGCAGGTGCAGAGTTCCTTTCGGATGCGGTAAGAATGGGTGCTGACGCCTATGTTACGGGTGAAATGGATCATCACGAATTGCTTTTGGCAGATGAATTGGGTGTTACGGTCGTATTGGCAGGGCATTTCGAAACTGAAAATCCATCGATGTGTGTACTTAAAGATAGAATTTGTGACAAATTTTCTGAAACAGAGGCTGTTATCCTCGCTCAGAAAAATCCTGTAAAATATGTTTATTAAGGTGTATTATGGCGTTAGACGGAATATTTTTATCTAAAATCAAAAACGAACTTTTAAACAAAGCTGTCGGCTTAAGAGTTGACAGAGTCAATCAGCCTACAAGGGATGAAATTTTGCTGAATTTACGCGGCAAAGGCTGTAGTTACCGTCTTTTATTCTGCGTGCGTGCTGACAGTCCCCGTGTTCATTTTACCTCTCATCCTATCGATAATCCTCCTGTTCCGCCTATGTTTTGCATGCTTATGAGAAAGTATCTGACAGGTGCTCTCATAAAAAATATCAGGCAGCAGGAGATGGACCGTATATTATTTGTAGATTTCGATGCTACTAATGAGATAGGTGATAAAATAGAACTGAGTCTCTGTATCGAAATTATGGGTAAGTATTCAAATCTTATTCTGGTTAATAACGGTAGGGTAGTTGATTCTATTAAAAGGGTCGATATTACAACGTCTTCTGTCAGGCAGATACTTCCCGGTATCGAATATAGGTTGCCACCCTCTCAGGGGAAGCTTAACATCGAAAGTGAGAATATTGATTTTATATACGAAAGAATTTTATCTCAGAAGGATAAGCTTCTTTCCTCTGCGGTTATCAATGTTGTACAGGGTGTTTCGCCTGTCGTTTCCAGAGAGCTTGCATACAGAGTCACTTTTGAGGACAGTATTGTTTCAGAGCTTACCGATGAGCAAAAAAACATTCTTAAATGCGAGTTAAGCTATATAAAGAATACTCTTCATTCTTCGGATGAGTTTTATATGCTTACAGAGGAAAACGGAAAGCCGAAGGATTTGTCTCATTATGATATAAGACAGTATTCAGGAAAGCTTACTGTTAAAGTTTATCGCAGTCCTTCTGAGCTGCTCGATGATTTCTATTTCGAAAGAGACAGAATTAACCGCATAAACCATAGAGGTCACGAGCTGATAAAGTTAATTAATAATCTGATTGACAGAACCTCCAGAAAGATCGCTGTGCAGAGTGAAGAGCTTAAGAAATGTAGAGATAAAGAAACCTTACGGCTTTACGGTGAACTGATTCTGGCTAATCTTTACAGGCTGACTAAGGGCGTCAGCTATTATGAAGTAGAGAATTATTATGACGAGTGTAAGCTCATCAGGATACCCTGTAATCCTGCTTTATCACCTACAGAGAATCAGAAAAAGTATTATAAAGATTACCGTAAGGCTCAGACAGCAGAAAAGATGCTTGAAAAGCTTATTGAGGATGGGAAAAACGAAATAATCTATCTTGAATCAGTTCTCGATGAGCTTTCGAGGGCAGATACTGACAGTGAAATTTCTTTAATAAGACAGGAACTTGCACAGGGTGGGTATATTAAAAACATCAAAGGTAAAAAACAAAAGCCGCCAAAAGAATTACCGCCTTTGGAATTCTGTTCAAGTGACGGATTTCGTATTCTTGTCGGCAGAAACAATGTACAGAATGAGAAGTTATCTTTAAAGACAGCTCTGAAAAGCGATATGTGGCTTCATACTCAGAAAATTCCGGGCTCACATGTAATAATTTTCGGTGACGGCCGTGAAATTTCCGATGAGGCTATCGAGGAGGCGGCAGTTATAGCTGCATACCACAGCAAGGCAAGAGAATCAACTCTCGTTCCCGTAGACTACACCAGAGTAAAAGCTCTGAAAAAGCCTAACGGTGGTAAATCCGGTATGGTAATTTATCACGAATATTACACTATAATCGTAAATCCTGATAAAGAAGCTGTAGAAAAATTAAGGGTTAAATAAAATAATAAGGAGGTAGGGTATGTCTTTTACACATTTGCATCTTCATACAGAATACAGTCTTTTGGACGGTGCGTGTCGAATCAATCAGCTTATCGACATAGTTAAGGATCTGGGACAAAGCAGCGTGGCTATTACTGACCATGGGTGTATGTACGGTGTAGTTGATTTTTATAAGGCGGCAAAGGAAAAAGGTGTAAAGCCTATTATCGGCTGTGAATGTTATGTGGCTAAAAGAAGCCGCTTTGATAAAGTGCACGGCATCGATAATGAAAGACATCACCTGGTGCTTCTGTGTGAAAATAACATCGGTTATCAGAATCTTATTAAGATGGTCAGTAAAGGCTGGACGGAAGGCTTTTACACTAAACCGAGAATTGATAAAGGTCTTCTTGAACAGCATCACGAAGGCCTCATAGCCTTATCTGCCTGCCTTGCAGGTGAAATACCGACTTTACTTGTAAAAGGCGATTATGAAGGAGCAAAAAGTACTGCATTATGGTATAAAAGTGTCTTTGGTGAGGGTAAATATTTTATAGAAATTCAGAATCACGGTTTAAGAGAACAACTGGAAATAATGCCTGATCTTGTTCGTCTGTCGAAAGAAACAGGTATACCTCTCGTCGCCACAAACGACGCTCATTATCTTACCAGAGAAGATTCATCCGTACAGCAGGTTCTTATATGTATTCAGACAAACCATGTTCTCGGCGAAGAAACCGGACTCGAGTTCAGCACCGACGAATTTTATGTAAAAAGCGAGGCTGAAATGAGAGAAGCTTTTCCTGAGCTTCCTGAAGCTATCGATATTACAGAAAAAATAGCTGAAATGTGTAATGTCGAATTTGAATTCGGCAATACAAAACTGCCTCATTTCGAAGTGCCGAACAATATGGATCACTTCGAGTATTTTAAAAACCAATGCTTCTTCGGCCTTAATAAACACAAAGGGGAAAATCCTCCTCAGGAATACATCGACAGACTGAATTATGAGCTTGAAATTATAAATAAAATGGGATATGTGGATTATTTTCTTATAGTTCACGATTTTATCCGTTATGCTAAAAGCAAAAATATACCTGTAGGACCCGGAAGAGGCTCAGGTGCTGGTTCTCTTGCGGCTTACTGTATCGGTATAACAGGTATTGATCCGCTTCAGTATAATCTTCTTTTTGAGAGATTTCTTAACCCTGAACGAGTCAGTATGCCTGACTTCGATATTGACTTCTGTTATGTCCGCAGACAGGAGGTAATAGATTATGTTATCTCTAAATACGGAGCAGACCACGTAGCTCAGATAGTTACATTCGGAACTATGGCTGCAAGAGCGGCAATCAGAGATGTCGGACGAGTGTTAGGTCTGCCTTATGCTATAGTGGATGAGGTGGCCAAGCTAATACCGCAGGAGCTTAAAATCACTATAGACAAAGCTCTTAAAATTTCAAGTGAGCTACGAAATCTTTATGAGAGTAATGATGACGTAAAAAAGCTCATTGATATTTCCAAAAAAGTTGAAGGTATGCCTCGTCATGCCTCCACTCATGCTGCGGGTGTGGTTATAACGAGAGATCCGGTTTCATCTTATGTACCTCTTGCCGTGAACGATGAAAGTGTCGTAACGCAGTTTACGATGGTTACTCTTGAGCAGCTCGGACTTCTGAAGATGGACTTTCTGGGACTTCGAACGCTTACTGTTATCAATGATGCTGTGCAGATGGTCAGAAAATCTGTTCCGGATTTTTCTATCGATAATATATCTCTTGACGATAAAGAAACATTCGATATGCTTTCAGAGGGACGTACCGATGGTGTATTTCAGTATGAATCTGCAGGCATGAGAAGTGTTCTTACGCGCCTTAAGCCCTCATCACTCGAAGATCTGATAGCCGTAATTTCTCTTTACAGACCCGGTCCTGCTGATTCGATTGATACCTATATTCATAACAGACATCATCCTGAAGATACTGTATATAAAACGGAGCTTGTCCGTGATATTCTCGATGTTACTTACGGCTGCATGGTTTATCAGGAGCAGGTAATGCAGATATGCCGAAAAATTGCGGGATATTCCTATGGCAGAGCCGATCTTGTTCGCAGAGCGATGAGCAAGAAAAAATCAGATGTTATGGAAAAGGAAAGACATAATTTTATTTACGGTCTGAAAAATGATGACGGTGAAACTGAGTGTGTCGGTGCACTTGCAAACGGTGTGAGTGAAGATGTCGCCAATGAAATATTTGATGAAATGTCAAATTTTGCAAAATATGCTTTCAATAAGTCTCATGCGGCAGCTTATGCTTACGTTTCCTATCAGACAGCCTGGCTCAAGGCACATTATCCATGTGAACTTCTGGCTGCGACGCTCACAAGTGTCCTTGACTCATCTGTGAAGGTTTCGGGATATATAGCCGAGTGTGCAAGAATCGGAATTAAGGTTCTCTCTCCGAATATCAACAGTAGCTTTGAGGGTTTTACTGTCAAAAACGGACAGATACGTTTTGGTTTGCTTGCTATAAAAAATCTCGGCAGAAGCTTCATTAAAACGATAATTGATAACCGCGAACAGGGTGGGAAATACACATCTTTTTATACCTTCTGTAAGAGAGTGTATTCGAGAGAATTTAACCGACGTGCTGTGGAAAGCCTGATTAAGTGCGGAGCTTGTGACGGTCTTGATCTTAATCGCCGACAGATGCTTTATATGCTTCCGCTTATTATAAGCGAACTTGACGCAGACAAAAACCGTAATGTAGTAGGTCAGATAGGATTTTTTGATGCTGATTCTGGTTTTTCTTTCGAAAATGAAATGACTGCCCCTGCACTTGAAGAAATGCCTAAAAATGAGCTTCTTTCTTTTGAAAAAGAGATCACAGGTCTGTATATGTCCGGGCATCCTATGGATGAATATGTTTCTCTGGCTCAGAAGCTTAATTGTGACAGTATTTCGGAAATACTTGAAAACAGTGAAGGTTTCAATTCAAAATACAAGGATAACTCTACGATAAAAATTTTCGGAATAGTTACTCGCATAGAAAAGAAAATAACTAAAAACAATTCTACAATGTGTTTCATCGAAGTAGAGGACATCGGAGCATCGATAGAGTGTATAGTCTTTTCTAAGCTTTATGCCGACAGAATCAACCATCTCAGAGTCGGAAATATTCTTCTCATACGTGGCAGACTTAGTCTCAGAGAAGACAGAGAGCCGACGGTGGTATGCGAAAGCATTGACCCTAACCCTAAAAATCTTTATAAGGAAGGTTTTCAAGCTGAAAATAAGCTGACAGTATATATTGCTGACGAAAACAATAATGCTTCTGGGAAGATTAAAATTTTGTCAGAGCTTTTTACCGGAACAGTACCCCTTTATGTCAAATATAATAATAGTACTGACAGCACGAAAATCGGTTATATAAACTGGTGTGCGGAGATTAAGTCAGAATTAGAATTTTACAGCAATAACGGATATCTTAAGTATAAGTTTGAATAGGTAGGTAAATTAAAGAAACGGTGTCGATTTTTAGAATAAACCTTGACTTTTAAACAATTTAGTGTATAATATTTCTAAATGTTTAATCAGTTAATAATTCATCAATTATGATGTCAGGAGGACGTAATAATGATTAAAACTATTGGTGTTTTAACCAGCGGCGGTGACGCCCCCGGTATGAATGCTGCCATCAGAGCTGTAGTTCGCGCAGGTTGCGAGCTCGGTATGAAGGTGTACGGCATTAGAAGAGGCTATAACGGTCTTATGGATGATGATATGTACGAAATGAATCTTCGTTCAGTTTCCGATATTATCAACAGAGGCGGTACTATTCTTTACTCTGCCAGATCTTCACGTTTTAAGACTGAAGAAGGTATGAATGATGCTATTGAAACCTGTAAGAGAAGAGGTATTGAAGGTCTCGTAGTAATCGGCGGTGACGGTTCTTTCAGAGGTGCGAGAGATCTTTCTCTCAGAGGTATTCCCTGTGTTGCCATTCCCGGTACTATCGATAATGATATCGGTTGCTGTGACTACACTATCGGCTATGATACAGCTATGAATACAATTATGCAGATGGTTGACAGAATCAGAGATACTGCTGAGTCACACGATCGTTGCGCAGTTGTAGAAGTAATGGGCAGAGGTGCAGGTTATCTTGCTCTTTCTTCAGGTATCGCTTGCGGAGCTACTTCCACTCTTATTCCTGAGGTTCCCTATGATTTCGAACGTGATGTTATTGACAGAATGAAGAGAACTCAGAAGAGCAATAAGGTTCACTTTGTTATTGTTGTTT
>CALCHE010000120.1 GCA_937901145.1 uncultured Clostridia bacterium | reverse complement strand
AGAAAGAGCGAAGATTGCCCAAAACTTTAGCGGTGAAAGAGACATCAAAACTGCTGTCCTATCTCACAAGCTGTGCCGAAAAAGAAACAACAGAGTTTGAAAGGTGGAAGAACATCCGCAATCTTGCTTTGATTGATGTGCTTATGAGTACCGGGATAAGAATTGCAGAGGCTTCTAACATTTCTTTAGGTGATATTATCCACTCCGAACGGACGATTCTCATTCACGGTAAAGGGCGAAAGCAAAGGCTTATTTACATATCCTGTAACGACACTTGGAATAACCTTATCCAATGGCTGAAAATGCGTAAAAGCAGGCCAACCAACACAGATAAGATATTCGTCAACCGTTTCGGTGAGCAATTAAGCATTCACGGTATAGAGTACATATACAACTCAACCAAAACCGCCTGTGGCATTAACGAGAATTCAACACCGCACTATTTAAGACACACCTTTGCAACAAATCTGCTTGCTAACGGAGCTGATTTAAGGTCGGTGCAGGAGATTTTAGGGCACAGCAGTGTGGCCACGACCGAAATCTACACCGAGGTGACAACCAAGCGTAAAAAGCAGGTTTTAAACAAGTATAATTACAGAAATAAGCTTTAAACACCCTCTTTATTTATATAGTCTCGAAACCGACAAAAAGTAACATATTTTTTTGAAAAATTTTAAAAAAGTTTTTTATAACGAAAAAGCACAGGGCAGCTAACGAGCTGAACCCTGTGCTTAATGTTATTCAGATGTGTGAGGGTGCTGTCAGCAGAGCTGATTGAGGGAGTGAGAGGCGGGGCGGCGGAGAACAACCACCGCCCGTTAATCATTCTTCAACCGAAAACAGAGAATCTCCCTTGTCTTTCAAAATTTGTGCAATTCTCAGCATTAAATCGGCATCTTTTTTTTCAGTATGATACGAAATGCTAATTTTACCATCACAAGTATATACAAATACTCGGTTAAGAGCATATTTATTAATCGGCATAGTATCCACATCGATTATTCTCTTAATTGGATTTATAATTACAAGTGTGTTTTCATATTTTTTAAACTCACAAAATAGTTTTTCTCTAAAAACCAAATCTTCTAATGGATTATCTTTAATTTCTTGAAAGCTTTTTTTATAAAAATTTATATCCACATAAGTTCCATCCACCTCATAGCAAAAACTATTAGTTAGTTCATCGAAATTTTCTGCATTAGCGCTTGCATATTTATACAGCTTCGTAATGTCTATTTCAGAAAAGTACTTTATTGTTTCACTATAAACATTCATTTCTTGATATCTAGTTATCTCGGGCAAAAAAAACAACAGTAAACTTATAATTGCTACCGAAATAACTTTAATATAAGAATTTGTTTTGTAATTCTTTTTAGAGTGTGAAAAGAGCATTTTAAACAGAAAGAAAACAGAAAAAATAAATGTACCTAAACAAAAATAAATGAAAAATAAATTTATAATTTTATTAAAATACATAAATAGCCTCACTTTTCATACACATATTTATTTGCTAAAGATTTACCTATACCTAATAAAAAAGCAAGAATATAAATAATAGTATTTTCTTGTGTTTCTATATACCTGTCTCCTAGTTTTTTCTGTTTAGTTGTAAATGAATTCCTATTATCATTTTTCCAATTATAATAAGGGTCATCATACTGTTTTGAATGAATAACTACTACAGGTGTATATTGTTGATTTTGATTTATTACCATTTCAACTGGATAAAAACTACCATGTGCAGAATAGTCTTGTAGTGCATGCAAACCTTCGCCCAAAATTTTTAGAGCTTTTTCTCTTTTTTTGTTATTTTTTGCTTTCTTAAAACTCTTTATTGCTTTTACAATGTTTTTTTGGGCTATTTCTAATCTTGAATCTTCACCAATTAAAGAGGTATTAAAGTGATATTTCCATCCTATACCCAAATATGGATTTTTGCCGATTTTGTAATACACATCAACATCCATACATGCTTTTGCAATTATTTTACTATAGTCTTCGTTTATGTTTAATGCGATCAACCATTCATATGTGCCGTCATATTTTTCGGCTTTTTTATTCTTTGCAGAATACTTACGAACATTCTCAGCCCTGCCATAATGTATATCCGCACCCCAATAACCATCAACATCTATAAAATCAATATAATTATTACTACAATAAACAAACGGATTATATGAAACTTCAGACCCGGTAACACCTATATAATTGACGTCATCACAGTTAATAAACCTGCCTACTTCAGCATCGTAGTATCTGCTCTGTAAGTAATACATTTCAATATCGCTGTCGTAGTAATAACTACGGTATCTGAACGGATTAAGGTTACCTATTGCCGTCAAGTCATCTTCATTCAGAACTTTACCCCATGGGTCATAACGGTACTCTGCAACGATATTTTTATTGCTGTCTGTTATAGCAATAATATCACTCATTGCATTCTTAACATAGAAATAATCATTTCCGTTATATCTGAACCCTATTACTTCACCGTTGGAGTCATAGAAGAAGTGAAGAGTTGTTGTGCCGTCAGTCTGTTCGATGATATTGTAGCCGTCAAGTATGAAAGTAGTTTTTACACCGTTAACGGTCTTTGATGTTCTGATGCCTTCTTCGTTGTAGGTGTAAGTATTACTGCCAAAGGAAGCTAACTGTCTACCCATTGTCCAAGTAAGAGCATTGCCTCTATAAACAAGAGGATTGCTATTATCAGTAGTACCATCATCAAGTGCATACTTGATTTCCTGACCGTTGTAGCTTATAAGTCTATCCTGCCATTCACTGTCATAACCATAAGTGCTAGTAACAGTGTTATCAGTTGATATATTTTTTATGGTCTTTGTGACAATGTTTCCTCTTGAATCATATTCACAAGTCCACTCGGTAGTACCGCTTGTAGCTTTGGTCAGTTGATCGTTATCATCATACTCATAGCTTACGGCTTCATCGACTGTTACACTTGTGCCGTTTTCAGCCTTTGACTTAACAGTAAGAGTTTCAGAAGAAATATTTTCGTTCTCATAACCGTAATTGAAAATA
>CALCHE010000119.1 GCA_937901145.1 uncultured Clostridia bacterium | reverse complement strand
GAAATGCTCGTGCATCAGGGCCCTGCAAAGGTGTTCGACAGTGAAGAGGAATGTATAGCCGCTATTTATGGCGGTAAAATCGTCAGCGGTGATGTAGTAGTTATCCGTTATGAGGGTCCTGCAGGCGGCCCCGGTATGAGAGAGATGCTGTCTCCCACCTCTGCCATTGCAGGTATGGGTCTTGACAAAGAGGTTGCTCTTATAACTGACGGCAGATTCTCAGGTGCTACGAGAGGTGCTTCCATCGGTCACGTTTCGCCTGAAGCTGTAAGAGGCGGTCTTATCGCTTATGTACAGGACGGAGATATTATTTCAATCAATATCCCTGAATATAAAATCGAGCTTCTTGTCTCTGACGAGGAAATCGAAAAGAGAAAAGAAACCACTGTCATTAAGGAAAAAACTGACATCAAGGGTTATCTCAGACGTTACGCCAAAATGGCACAGTCAGCCGACAAAGGCGCAATAATCAACGAATTTTAAAAGAGGGTTTATATGAATACGAAGTTAAACTCCATATCCTTAAGGCTGTCAGCGCTCACTGTTTTCAGAAAGCTTCTCAGCACGAAGGAAATGTCGGCTTTTTGCACTTTTCTTTCCTGTGATGGTGATTTAAGGACAAGACTTAGCCTTTACGGTGAATTTGTATATTCTCTCGCACCTTACGGAAACTCTTTTTCTACATTTCTGAAAAAGGCAGTCTGCGAGGATGAGAATATCTATATCGTTTCAAAGGCTAAGAAAAAGGATGTTCCTTCTTCTGTAGAAAAGAATCTTAACGAGGAGCTTTCACTTTTTACTGAATTAAGTGGGCTTACCCCTGAAGACCTTTTCGAGGAAGAGGCCTATGAGGGATTTATCCCTGTTTTCGACAATGAAAAGACGGATTTCAACGCTCTTTACAGGGAGAGAACAGAAAATGTGGGCACTTTAGGATACGGCATTTTCGCATCAAAGGCTATGTTTAAGGTCGAGGACGGAGAAATCGTTCCCGTGGATTCTGCCGATGAGATTTCTCTCGATTCCTTCGTAGGCTACGAAAAGGAAAGAGAAACCGTCGAGGAAAACACAGTGGCACTTATAGAGGGCAGAGACGCTGTCAATGTTCTTCTCTGCGGTGATGCGGGCACAGGTAAATCCTCTACCGTAAAGGCACTCGTAAATCACTACTTCTCTTACGGTCTGAGACTTATCGAAATAAGAAAGGATCAGCTTTTCTCGCTTTCGCACATAATGGGTAAAATCGCGGACAATCCGCTCAAATTCATTATCTTTATTGATGATCTTTCATTTAATAAAAACGATGACTGCTTCTCCATGCTTAAGGCGGCTCTCGAGGGATCTGCCTCAGCCAAGGCAAAAAATGCACTCATTTATGCCACAAGCAATCGCAGACATATAGTCAAGGAAAGCTTTTCCGAAAGGGGAGGAGACGATATTCACCGTAACGACACGGTGCAGGAGCTTCTCTCACTTTCCGACCGTTTCGGTCTGACGGTTTACTTCCAGAAGCCAAACAAGATTCTTTATCTTGACATCGTTCATGCTCTGGCTCAGAGAAAAGGCATAAAGCTCGATGAAAAGGAGCTTGACATCAAGGCGGAGGCCTTCGCTCTCGCTAAAGGAAGCCGTTCACCGAGAGTGGCAGAGCAGTTTATTAAAAATTTGAGATAATACTATAAAGGAGATATAATTATGATTAAGAAAATTTCTACAGACAAGGCACCCGCAGCTATCGGTCCTTATTCACAGGCTATTCTCTGCGGTAATATGCTTTACACCTCGGGTCAGCTCGGTATGAATCCCGCAAACGGTGAAATCGAGGGTAAGGACGTTACTGAGCAGGCTGAACAGGCTCTGCAGAATTTAGGTGCTATCCTCGCTGAAGCAGGCACTTCCTTTGATAACATCGTAAAGACTACCTGTTTCCTCGCTGATATGGCTGATTTCGCAGCCTTCAATGCAGTATACTCCAAGTATATTAAGAACGCTCCCGCAAGAAGCTGTGTGGCTGTGAAGACTCTTCCCAAGGGTGGCCTCGTGGAAGTAGAAGCAGTAGCGGTTGTTGAATAAGAAAAATATCTAACTATGAACAAGTCCGTAAAAACGGGCTTGTTTTTCTTTACACAGCCATTTTTTTATGCTATAGTATTTTCACTAAATGAAAAAAGGTGATGTAATGAATAGAAATCATCTGAAAATAATAGCTTGTATATCAATGCTGATTGACCATATAGGATTTGTTCTTTTCCCTCAGTATGAGTGGTTCAGAATAATAGGCAGAATGGCGATGCCGATTTTTGCCTTCTTTATCGGTGAAGGCTGTCTTTATACTCGTAACAGAAAGAAATACTTCCTAAGGCTTTTTATCCTCGCCATAATATGTCAGGCAGTTTATATCGCAGAAAGCCTTATAACGGGTGGAGATATGGGGCTTTATTTCAATATCTTGTTTACTTTCTCCTGCTCGATAATTCTTTGCAGTGTTTTTCTGCGACTCGACAAAGATAACACATTAAAAAACAGGGCTGTTTTTATACTGACTGTCGTTGCTTTTTGGGGTATGGATTGGCTATTTGAATATATTTCCGATGCCACAGGTCTGAATATGCACATCGACTACGGCATTGAGGGAATTATTCTGCCGCTCTTTGCTGTTATGAGCAGAGATAAAAAGAAAAAGCTAATTCTGTTTGCGGCAGGTCTTGCTTTCGTGGCAGTAAGGCTTTACGAGGTAGATACACTGTTTTTCATCTTCGCGATGATACCTGCCGGGCTTTTGTGCTTTTACAACGGTGAGGGTGGAAAAAGGAACATGAAGTATTTCTTCTATCTTTTTTATCCCTTACATCTTGTAGCCATTTACGGTGTGGATTACCTCATAAATCTATAACAAAAAGAGCAACCCGTGAATAGGTTGCTCTTAATTTTTTGTGTGGGTTATCTGTGAATTCTGATAGCAGTTACTGAATACATAGGTGCTGTATAGTTGAACTTTTCATCGATACCGCTGATTTCGAATTCTTCCATTATGCAGTCTTCTTCTGCACCGAGGATATTATCGTTATCGAGGCTGTCACCTGCTACCTGATTTACCGTAGCGGTGGAGCTTACTTCACCGAGGTTTGCGATGTCGATAGCAAATACTCTGTCTTTTCCTGTTACATTGACGAGCTTGATGATGAGGTCGCCTGTTTCCTTGTCTTCGGAAACTACCTGATAAGCATTTGCTTTCGTGCCGTTATCAGCAGTGTAGTCGAACTGAAGCTCGCCGTCGATATATCCCTTGATATTGATTCCGTCTACTACGATTTTGATTTCATAGGTTCTGCCTGTTTCTACAGTGAAATCAGTTGTTGTTTCGTGAATTTCACCTGTTTTGATACCTTTTTCCATTCTCTGGAGAGAGGACTTAGTATTACCCCAGCCGCCTATGTTCCAGAAGAACATATTCTGCTCGTCCTCAATAAGGAAGGGAATGTAGAAGCCTTCGCCACCGTCTGTTTTAGTAGCTTCGAAGGTATAGGTGTAATTCGACCAGTCCTCTTTGCCGAAGAAGGCCGCTGCGCCGAGCTCGTTATAAGCATGCCAGGTGTTTGTCTGTGTAAGCTTACCTTTTTTGATGCTCCAGTCACCGTCTGTTACCTGCTTCCAGTCCCACCAGAAGTTTGTGGGAAGGGTGAAGCAGTCTGAGGCGAGGGGTAAGCCTGTTTTATTATCGGTTATCTTAACATTATCGAACTCTGCAGCTGTCCACCAGGTGCCGAGACCTACCTTGCCCTTGAGTGCATCTGCTTCGATAGCTGCACCCTTAAGTTCTGATTTGAGGAGTGTATCGCCTGTGTTATTTCCGAAAAGCTTCTGTACATAGTAGTTGATAGAGCCGGTGGAAAGGTGGTTATTGAACCAGATAAGATCGGGTGCCCAGTGAGTAGCGGTGAGGTTACCGAAAAGAGGAGCGTAGGCCGCCATTTCGATGATATCACCGTTTCTTTCGATGCCTGTCATATATGCCGCTTCAGCGAGGGCTGCCTCCAGACGGTTAGACTGAGCCGCATATTCTCCGATGAAGACTTTGAGAGCACCGCCGTAGTGGCTGTCTGTCATACCTGCGATGTCTCTTGAATAATTTTCTTCGTCATAGTGGTCGGCATTTGAAAGGAACCAATCGGGAGTGTTATAGTAATGATGGTCTGTAGCACCTGCGAAATCCTTTATGTCTGTGATTCCGTTTTCAGTTACATAGTCTTTAGCGAATTCGTAGGATGCGAGATAGTTTGCACCGCTGGTGGCATCGTCTGCACCCGAGGAGTAGATAAGCTCTAAGCCTTCATAAAGGTCGGGATATTCTGCTTTCTTTTCGTTGAAGTAATCGAGAAAGGCTGCATAGCGGTCGAAATAAACCTGACCCTCCTGCTCGTTACCGATGCATATATATTTCAGTTCAAAGGGCTCAGCATGACCGAGAGAGGCTCTTACCTTGCCCCAGGTTGAGTCAGCATCGCCGCGACAGAACTCGATAAGGTCGTGCATATCGTCGAGGTACTGTGCGAATTCTGCTGTGTAGGTTTTGCCGTCAGCTTCATACATTTCTACGCCGCCCTTACCTCTCATCTGACAGTAAATACCGCAGTTGATAACGGGTACACCGACAGCGCCGAGATCTTCGGCGAGCTGGAAATATTCAAAGAAGCCGAGACCGTAGCTCATATAGCAGGGGAGCGTGTCCTCTGTAAGGCTTAAGTTTGTCCAAAGGTTTGTTCCGTAGCTTCGTGCGGCAACATCGCCGTATCTGCCTTCGAATTCGAGAGGAAGGTCTGTGTTTTTGTCTACACCTAAGGAAGCCTTCCAGTCATACATGGACTCTTTGTCCCAGCCTTCGATTACACAGCCACCGGGGAAACGGAGAAAAGCGGGGTTGAGGGCTTCAAGCTTTTCGCCAAGGTCCTTTCTCATACCGTGACCCTTATAGGTGTCAGCAGGGAAAAGAGAAACCATATCCACAGCGACCCTACCTTTACCGATAAGAACCTGAAGGAATACTTTTTCGTGAGCAGAGATTGAAGAGTCAAAAGAGAAATCATATTTTGCCCATTCGTCAGTGATGCCTGTGATAACTGCTTCACCGGCTATCTTGCCGTCAGCAACTAATCTTACGGTAATATCGGCGTCACCCTTAGCATAAAGAGAAAGATTATATCCTTCCTTTTCGATAGCCATACCCTCGAGGAAGCCTTTATTGGCTATACCTGAAAGCTCGGTACCGTTATTTTCGATAACTGCATAGTGGGGATTGTTTTTGTTAAGAGCATCAGCGGTTGCGATGTAATATTCTGCATTACCCACCTTGCTCCAGCCGTGAAGCTCATCGTCTGCGGCAAGCTCGCCGTATTCAAAGGAACGGTTAACCACCTTTTCGGCGTAAAGACCGCCGTCAGCGGCAAAGTTGATATCCTCGAAGAAGATACCGAAAAGCATATCGCTGATATCGTGGATTTCCTTTTCTGCGTCGATAGACAGAGCGTAATCGCTGTACTCAAGACTATATTCTGTCACAGCATTTGCATCGGGTCGGTCGAAGTCCTTATCACCCTTGTCGCCGAAGGTGATGCCCAGAGAAAGAAGAGCCGACATAATGAGGGCGATTATCTTTTTGTAAAAGGCATAAAATTTCTGTGTCATGTTTATCCTCCTTGTTTTGCAAAGAATTTATCTGATTTTTATTTTAAGACTTTTAAGATAAACCTTTTTTTCTTCGTCTATTCTGTAGCTTTCTGAAGCCTTCTGAATAGTTTTGTTATGCACCCGGGGTGAAAGAATGTGTTTTTCAATATAGGGTACAGTGATTTCGTACTGTTTGGCCAGTGCCGTGGCAAAATACCAGGC